>NZ_NPIZ01000007.1:0-84856 GCF_002251185.1 Prevotella sp. P5-126 | reverse complement strand
GAAAAAATAAAGTTATCGAAATTAAAAAGAAAGCAATAAAAGATATTGCTATATGGGCTTTGATGAATAGTTCACTATCATATGCGCAGATAGTAGAATTTATTTCTCAAAATTCAGGTGACCAATTACGTGTAGATGTTTCTGAAGTAGAAAAATGCTTGAAAGAATTGGATTTTATAGATGTTGTAGATAATGTGGCAAGCATAAAGCCTGTACAAGAAATAAATATGATAGAATTCTACCGTTCATTGTTGGGATTGGGTATTCCTACAAAACTATACAATAGTTTCTATATAGAACATATTGATGAATCACTATTAGATAGTATTATAAGGTTACAGGGAGGACTTTCTTTGACAAAAGAAGAAAGAGATATTGTTTTGTTTATTATAAAGCATTCACCATCTGCTCTTCGTTTGGCTATTTATCCCAATCCTCTTTTTTCTTGTAAGTCTAAAATTATTGGAGGCGATCTAAATGCATTGCAAGAAAGCTTAAAAAGCTCATTTATTCAAACTTTAGCAAATTGCTTTGAAGTTGATGCCGATGGTGATATAGCTATGTTATTATTTGACAAATTGGAATTAAGAGATTTTTATAAACAAACCAACTACCAGGTTGTACTGAAAGATGGATCTAAATGTACAATCCCTGTTTCAAAAAGACTTTATTATATTCCCTTTGAAGATATTGAAGGCGGTGCTGTGATACAGGCAAGCAAAGATTTTATTGGACAATATGATAAGGAATCAGGATATATGATAGGGGGAAAACAGAAAAGGCAAAAGGAAAAGACTCTGTTTGGAATCGTAAAGCATAAAACAGGTATTGACGAAGAGTATTTGTCTATTTTTGGTTGACAAAACAATATACGTTCAATGAAATATTGTCGAAAAATATTAAAGATCCACTCCAAAAACTAATGATTATAGATGGTAATATAAATGTATCTGGTGACGATGAAAATTTGGAACAAATGGCTAAAAATAGTATTATAGATAATATTACAGGCGAAGAAGCAGTTTTCGATTTAGACCTGTTTACTACAAAGACAAGTCGAAATGAAACCAATCATTTTCATATATATGTAGATGATAATGGAAATTATAAAGTTGTAGATAGCAATTTTGTTGCGGATGAGTTAACACTAGAGGAATACGGTAGTTTAATACATGAATATGTGCATTATATACAGCATATCCAGACATTGTTTGGAGTCAACAGAACGAGGTTGTATACACGACTGTATATTGAATATAGAAAATATCTTATTACTCATAAAAAAGTCGAAATGCCTCTTAATATAGATGTTGTAGCTCCTTCTGCAATCCCTATATTTGCTAAAGAGTTAGATAAAGAAGGATATCAACATTACGATTATGGTATCGATGAAGTCGAGATTCGTGATACAGATATTGAAGAGGCAAGGACAAAATGCCATTCGGTAAGAGTTGGCATTTATGATTTTGAGCTAAACCAAGCATGGGATGGAGAAAAGGGGTATCACTTTGGATATTGGGCAATTATTGAAGGTATGGCTCATAACATACAGTTACTAATAGACCCTACTGTTGAAAACCGACATCTATCAGTACCATATAAAGTCGTGGATAGAATATGCGAAAAACTGTATCCAGAGATATTTAATAATAAGCTATTAATGATTTCATTGTGTTTGGTTTCATTATTATATGATAATCCTGGAGTAGGATTCTTTGATACTGCAAATCATATAGTCGAGTTTCATATAACCGATGGTAGACAGTTATATAAAGAGTCATTGCTGACTATCATAAATTTTAGAGGGAAGTCTATGCCTGTAAAAGATATGCTAAAAATCATGCAGGATGAGCTTTTGAATCAACTAAAAATGCTTATAGGACAGGAATTAGATTATTATCCGAAAGTTTTTAACCAAACACGTGAAGAATTGACGACAGGTGAAAGTACATTACTTAATATTCTATATGATGGTCTCATAAATGATAAAAAGACGTTTAATGATATTCTATTGCGAGTTTATGGCTTTCCATTTATAGAGTCACATGAGTCTTCTCTTCTTCAAAATAACCCTGATACAAATAAACCTTACTTAGAAGTAGCTCGTTTAGCCTCATGGGAATTATTGTATAAGCGATTAGTAGATAAATCCACCAAATGTAGGAGATATGAGTTGTGCCGTGGCAACGAAAAACATGAAGCTAGTGATGCTTTTTCTCCAGAATGTAAAGATGCTCAATGGTTAAAAGATAAAGATTGCATACTTAGCCGGGGCTTTAAATTATTTGGAAGTCATGTTGTAGAATGGGAACAAAGACGGGAGTGAAAAGATTTGAAATAGTATTGTATAGATCAACATCTTTGTCTAATTTTAGCGAGTAATATATAGTTGTCTATTTCTAAAATTTCAACAAATTGTAGTAGATATGATAGGCTTCAATTCGTATATCAATGGTCTTGACCTTTCGCGATTGACAGAGTATTGTATTAATCATGGTCGATTGACACAATATGCTAAAGGTGATTATTTCATAAAAGCAGGTGAAGAGTCTCAGTATATTGGATTTGTTGAATGTGGATACTTCAACTATATGGTACATAATTCCTCTGAACAAAAAGACTATCTTACAGGCTTCGCCTTTGAGGGTGAGTTCGTGGGCGATTACCCAAATTGTCTTTCAAGCAAGACGTCGGAGGTGACTATTGTGGCAGGGACTTCTAGTAAGGTCTTTCAATTAACTGGTGAAGAATTACGTAAGTTGTTAGATTCCGGGGGTATGAAAGATCTCAAACCAGCCATATCCGACCATCTCTTTTCGCAGGTCTATACACAATATCTTGATACCTATCGCATGACCACCAGAGAGCGGTATAAGCGTTTACTCTTTCGTTGTCCCCAAATAGTACAGAGTATCAACCTAAAAGATATAGCCTCTTATCTAAAAGTTACACCAACAACTATAAGCAACATACGTAGAGAGATAACTTTTGGGCTGTAAATTCTCAAAATGTTTTGAGAGTTTGCCCTAATGACGTTTCTTTTACTTTCAATTGTGCTTAGGCTTACAAATAAACTATTACTTTTGTACACAAAAAGCACAATATGAATATCGTTATCATCGGAGCCACCTCGGGTATTGGTAAAGCTCTTTTCGAGAAATATGCAAATGAGAACAATAGAATCGGCATTATTGGACGACGAGCACATTTGGTTGACGAATTGTATCATAAATATCCATCCAAGGCCATTCCTGCTAAAGCTGACATTACCAACTTGGAAGAGATTGGGCAAGCCATTTGTACTCTCCATGAAACGTTAGGGCACATTGATCTTGCTATCGCGTGTGCTGGTACTGGTGAGATTAACGCCACTCTTGACTATGCCGTGGAGCGTCCAACTATTGTTACTAATGTTGTAGGATGGACATTTGTCATTGACATGCTCTACCACATTTTCGAACGACAAAGCTGCGGCTATCTTGTTGCCATTACTTCTGCAGGTGGCCTGCGGGGTGAACCTATGGCACCTGCCTATAGTGCAACTAAAGCCTATCAAATCAACTATATGGAAGCCCTGCGTAAGAAGGCTTTCAAAAACGGAGGGCATATAATTGTTACAGATATTCGTCCAGGTCTTGTTGATACAGCTATGGCAAAAGGAGAAGGATTATTTTGGGTAATGCCAGTAGAAAAAGTTGCTAATCAAATCATTACTGCCATTCGGAAGAAGAAATCCAAAGCCTACGTTACTAAGCGTTGGCATATTTTAGCGATAATAAATAAAATCCTTCCATATTGTTTATATAAAAGAATGTAACTTCCTAATATTGAAAGAAAATTGCCTTTTGAAAGCAGTTTAGTTTACTCCGCTTTATATATAAAGAGGTCTAAACTAAACCTACTTTCCCACGCAGAATCTACTTGCCGATGCAGAAGTGCTGGAAGATATTGCCGAGTATTTCGTTGGGAGTGATTTGGCCTTGTCCGGTGATTTCTGCCAAGTCGGAAAGGACGAGGCGGAGGTCTTCAGCAATGAGGTCACCAGACAGTTGGTTGTTAAGTCCTGCGATGACGCGGCTCAGATTGTTTTGGGCATGGAGTAATGCCTCATAGTGTCGTGCATTGGTGATGATGATATCCGACTCTTTTATTTCGGGAATCTGGGCTGCTTCATAGATGAGGCTTTCCAGCGCTTCTATGTTAATGCCGAACTTGGCGCTAACGGCTATATGCGGGAAGCGTGAGGCATCTTCTGACAAGGTAATGGCTTGTTGGTCGGACTTATTGCAGACGAGAATCAAGGCCTTGTTGTTGATGTGGTTCATCATGTCTTCGAACTCTTCTTGGGAGGGTGTGGCGTCGATGAGCCAGAGTACAATACGAGCTTTGTCTATGGTTTGATAGGTGCGCTCGATACCTATCTGTTCAACAGCATCGTTGGTTTGGCGGATGCCAGCAGTATCAATAAAACGAAACTGTACTCCATTGATGGTCATCACGTCTTCAATGGTATCGCGTGTTGTTCCGTGGATATCGGAAACGATAGCACGTTCTTCTTTCAACAGTTTATTGAGTAATGTGGATTTTCCTACATTGGTTTTTCCGACAATGGCCACCGGTATGCCTTGTTTGATAGCCTGTCCCATTTGAAACGATGTTGCCAACTTTTGAATATGACTCTCAATATGTTGGGCGAGTTGCAGTAATTCGGTACGGTCGGCAAATTCCAAGTCTTCGTGGTCAGAGAAATCGAGTTCGAGTTCCAGTAGTGAAGTCAGTCGTAGCAGTTGTTCGCGCAGCTTTGACAATTCATTGGAGATACCTCCCCGCAGTTGGCTCATGGCCAAGTGGTGTGTTGCTTTGTTGTTTGCCGCGATAAGGTCAGCTACAGCTTCTGCTTGTGAGAGGTCGAGTTTTCCGTTAAGGTAGGCTCGTTGTGTATATTCGCCCGGTTGTGCTATGCGGCATCCTTGTGCAACAAGCAGTTCTATGACTTTGTTGATGATATACTGGCTTCCGTGGCATGATATTTCTGCACTTTCCTCTCCTGTGTAAGAGTGAGGTGCTCGGAATACGGAAACGAGGACTTCATCTATGACTTCATCATGGTTGACGATATGTCCATAGACGATAGAGTTAGCCTGCGCCTTTGTAAGGTCATGGGTGAAAATATGGGAAAGAATCTCAAGAGTTTGTGCTCCTGAGATTCTGATTATTCCTAATGCGCCTCCCGTCTTAGTGGCGAGCGCGCAGATTGTGTCGTTTTGCATTTATATTCTGTCGAGTACTTTTTCGATAAGTGTGTCGATGGAGTTTTTGTATTCAGTATTCATCTTCTGTGCATAGCGGTTGGCGATGACCATGCAGCAGGTCATGGCTTTATGTCCGAGCAACGACGATAGTCCTGCTAATGCACTCGACTCCATCTCGAAGTTACATATTTTTCTGCTATCGTATTCGAAGGCTTCAACTTTCTCGTTTTGAGTGGGATCTGCCAAGGGGATGCGTAGTTGTCTGCCTTGTGGTCCGTAGAATCCTCCACAGGCGATAGTATATCCGCGTACCATGTCATCTTGTGCGATACGGTCGATAAGTTCTTCATCGGCTTGTGCCACGTATGGTGCGCCCAATAGTGGATTCCAGTTCATGTGTTGTTTGAACGCTTCTTCCATTTTAAGGTCACACACATTGTTTCGTCCGCCATAGAAGTTGAGCAGTCCATCGAAACCGATGCTCTTTACCGATGCAACAAATGTGCCTGTAGGCGTGAATGGTTGCAGACCTCCACAGGTTCCGATGCGTACGAGTGTCAGGGTGCGATGCTCTTCTCTCTCTTCTCGTGTTTGGTAGTCGATATTAGCCAACGAGTCGAGTTCGTTAACCACGATGTCTATGTTATCGCATCCAATACCTGTTGATTGTACTGTGATGCGTTTTCCTTTATAGTTGCCTGTGATGGTATGAAACTCTCTGCTGCTCACTTCACATTCTTTGGTATCGAAGTGGTTAGCCACAGTATTTACTCTTCCGGGGTCACCCACAAGGATGACCTTATCTGCCAGTTGTTCGGGGCGTAGATGTAGATGGAAGCATGATCCATCGTTGTTGATAATCAGTTCTGATTCTGGGAATTTTCTTTTCATAGGTTTTCTCCTTTCTTCTTATTTTTGAGTATTTCTAAGAGTAATGTTTTCTTCGTTTCTGATTATTTTTTCGAGGTTGTGGATCTCTATATGTATTTGATGCTGTTGTTGTTCTGTAGCAATGATTTCGGGCGCCATTTCTCGTTTCTCATCAGCCGTTGCACCACTATAATACTCTCTAACCCGTTCGATGGCTTGCTGGAGTGCAGTCTGTTGAGACCGCAATTTTACCAGTTGCAGGTAGCGTTGTGCATTACCTTTCGCTTTGAAATCAGACAGTTTGTGATAATCCACATCATCGTTGATGACGAAGGTAAATTCTTCATTATCTGTATTTTTCTTTTGTCTTGCCTTGGCTTTTTCAAGTCGTTCGAGCGCTTGGTCTATATCAGGCGACACCCATGTTTCTGTGATGTCGGTAATTCGTGCGAAGTTTGTGATCTGTTCTTTGGAATAGGTTTCTGGGTCGTAGGTCTGTCTGACGTCTGATGGTACGAAAGTATAGATACACACTTTGCCATCTTCCTGTCCTCGGTCTGTGGCAAACCAACCGATACGATCATATTCGTCGATAACCATCATATAGTCGTTTGCTTCAGAATTGAAAGGCATTCCGATATTCTCTGGTGTCAAAAATCTGTCTTCTTCCGTATCGTATGTTGTCACGAAGATATCGTAACCTCCTAAGCTTTCGTCACCTTCTGCTGCGAAGTATAGGGTGACGCCGTCAGGCATCATAAAGGGATAGTTGACGTGGAAGAATTGTTTTGCATCGTTGACGCCTTGCAGCAATCTTGGTTTAGTCCATTTATTGCCTTCTTTGTCGCTTTCATAGAGATTGATAATTCCATCTTCGTCTTCTTGTGACAGGATGCATTGGTTACCAATGGCATTAAGATAGACATAGGCATTAGGTTGTTGCTGGGTGTTGAAGAAATGACTGTAGGAGTCGATGTGTCCCTCTTCTGGATTGAGATAATAGTGTTGTAGGAAGTCGTTTTTATCGACCACAATACTATCGATGACCATGATGCGTTGTGTCGCCATGGTCATTCTGTCAAGCCGTTCTTGCCATGCTGCCACCTCAGGAGACACCTGTGTCTTGTGGCGGGGTGTCTGCTTACGTTTCTGTGCTGCTCCAATGATTGTTATCATGAGCATCAGGATGATAGTCAGGCTGCGTAGTTTCATATGTGGCTTTTTCTAATTAATTTCTAAATAATAATGAATAACAAAATTACGAAATTCCTTGATGAAAGGCGAATGTCGTCACGGATATTAATATATTTTAACCGAAATCAGAGTTTTGTCATTCTGCGGTATTCTTCTTCGGTATCAATCTGTTGATTCGGATTTAATACTCTGTGAGTTTTTCTTCGGCTTCAAGGGCGTTCCAGATGGAGTAGCGTGCTTCTGGGTTGATGCTTTCCATTTGTTTGTAGAGGTCTGCTATTTCAGCCCGTTTGCTGTCTTTCTCGTATGGGCACAACTTCCGTTGTTTCTGATAGTTGTGTTGTTCTGCATAGGTTTTGATGTCAGCTTCCCGACAGAGACATAGCGGTCTGATCAGGGCGAGTGGCATTTTTTTCATGCGTAGCAAGGCTGGCATAGTAGAGAAATGTCCTTGAAACGATAGGTTCATGAGTGCAGTATGAATAATATCATCCTGATGGTGTCCTAATGCTATTTTGTTACATCCTATTTGTTGTGCGAGATTGAAAATCTGCTTACGTCTGTTCCATGAGCACAGGAAGCAAGCTGGTTTGCGAGGATTGACTGTAGGGTCGAATGCTGTTGTCACGACATGGAGTGGAACTCCTACCGATTGTGCGAAGTCTTCCAGATATTTGGTATCGCTCTCGTAGGCAATATTTTCCATTCTCACGTGTATCGCCTTCACTTCGAAGTGTGGACGTTGTATTTTTGCTCGTTTTCCCAACATTTCCAATAGGAACAAAGAATCTTTTCCTCCTGACAGGGCTACGAGAATTTTATCGCCATCTTCGATGAGGTGATATTGTGTCATAGCTTTCTGAAACTGACTTTTCAGTCTGCGTTCCAGCCGCTGTTCATCCGTAGGTATGGGCATTGGCTTTATTTGATGCCGTTTTCGTTGAGTGCTTTTGAATAGCGTGCTGCATTCTTGAGATGTTCAGCATAGGTCTTCGCAAAGTTGTGGGTACCTGAGAAGTCCTCTTTTGCGCACATATAGAGATAGTCATGGTTGACCGCATTAAGTACGGCATCTATACCTTTAATCGATGCTATCTTGATGGGACCAGGGGGCAGACCTTCGTTGATGTAAGTATTGTAGGGACTTTGGAAGCGAGTCAGTTTGTTGTATATTCGTTTCAACTCAAACTGCTTGAGTGCAAATTTCACAGTAGGGTCAGCCTGCAAGGGCATGTGGCTCTTGAGTCGGTTCAGATACATACCTGCTATCATAGGCTTTTCTGCTGTGTTAGCTGTTTCCTCGTCGATGATGCTTGCCAAGGTAGCCACTTGTACTGGCGTGAGGTTTCTGGCTTCAGCCTTAACGGTTCGTTCGCCTTTCCAGAAATGGTCGTGTTCGCGTTGCATACGTTGGAGCAGGGCATCGATACTGATGTCCCAATACACTTCGTAGGTGTCGGGTACAAACATGGCGCTGATGGTGCATGTATCATAGCCGTATTTGTTGCAGGTCTTTTCAGACAGAAGAGCTTGTGCAATAGTGGTAGAGTCAAGCATCAGTTTCTTGGAGAGCTGTGCTGCCAGTCTATCCATTGTTCTTGCTTCGGGAATGGTCAGTCGCAGGCTGGCTTGCTGTCCGTTTCTCAGTTTGCGGAACAATTTCAGCGCGCCTTCTCCTGGCGTGATAGCATATCGTCCTGTCCGTACATGCTTGCTGTAGCTGGTGTGGCGCAGCAGAGTCTTGAGTCCTGCCATCGCCATAGGCGAAGCCTGAGGTTGTATCTTGGCAAAAACAGAATCTTGCGTATCGTCTTTGTCGATGTATATATAATATGTATCCTTTTGTGCCGATACGGAGGCAAAAAAGAAGTAGGCTACAAGGGCCACGATAATCACCATACCTGCAAAAGCGGGGTAGAGAAATTTCTTATTGTTTTGAATCTTCATCATAATAAGCTGTTTTTTTCAACTGCAAAGGTACAAATAAAAATATAATCGTGAGAAGTAATCCGAATTTATTTTGTAACTTTGCCCAGAAAACCGATAGTAAAGATGAAACTCAAGTTCAGAATCAAATATGCGACATCATGGGGTGAACGTCTCTGTGTAGTTTTAAACTGTTGCAGCAAAGACGGAACTGTGCGGCAGCATCACCTTGAAATGAAGACAGATGATGGTGAATGGTGGTTGTTGGAGACTTCAGTCTTGGAGTCGCGCCAACATCCTCTTTCTCATATCGTATATGCCTATCATGTGGAAGACTCCAAAGGTTGTGTACAGCGTCGGGAATGGAATCTTGTAGCCCGTTGCTACCATTTCGATACTGCCAAAGACTATGAGTTCTGCGACCAATGGCGTGACCGTCCGTTGCTTTATCATCTTTATACCGATGCTTGTGCGGTAACGCGGCACGAACCCTTGTGTCAAGAGGTTGAGGCTCGTGTATTCCCTTTGTATCGTAAGACCTTGATGTTTCGTGTCTCTGCTCCCCAGTTGCGTTTAGGGCAGTCGGTAGCACTTTGTGGCAGCCACCCTTCCATGGGAAGCTGGAATCCCAGTCGTTTCCTGCGTATGGAATATGTGGGTCAGCATGAATGGATGTTGACCATCAATGCTGTCGGCATGTTTCTGCCTTTGGAATACAAATATATCGTGGTAGATGATGCCACCAATAGTATCGTTAGTTGGGAAGAAGGAGATAACCGCCAGGTAGAGCAGACAGAGTTGGTGGATGGTCAAGTCTATGTGATGTATGGTGAACAGTTGCGGTTGCCCGAAAAACTATGGCGTGCCGCAGGAGTTGCCATACCTGTTGCCGCCTTGCGTAGCGAACACTCGTATGGCGTGGGTGATTTTGGCGATTTGAAACATTTTATGGATTGGGTGGCACGTACCGGAATGAATGTTGTACAACTGTTGCCAATATTTGATACTACAACCAATCATCATGCTCCAGACGCCTGCCCGTATAAACCGATTAGCGGTTTTGCCCTTCATCCACATTATATAGATATTGATGCTGCAGGAACGCTCCGTTCAAAAACCGCCATGACGCAGTTTATGCGCCGCCGCCAGGAACTTAATGCGCAAGCCACAGTTGATTACGAAGCCGTGGATTGTGTAAAGACAGACTATCTCCGTCAACTCTTTGCAGAGCAAGGCAAGCGAACGCTTTCTACAGCCTCTTGTCAGACATTTGTGGCAAGTGCGAGTGAGTGGCTCAAGCCCTATGCCGACTATCGTGGTGAACCTTACGATTATGTTTGCTATGTGCAGTATCTGTTGCATAGCCAATTGAAAGCAGCAGCCGATTATGGCCGTGCCAAAGGTGTTGTCTTGAAAGGAGACCTTCCTCTCGGTATGCATCGTGAGAGTGTAGATGTCAGACAATATCCAGAGCTGTTTCGTTTGGACGGACAAATGGGAGTGTCGCCAGACCATTCTACTACGAAGGGGCAGAACTGGCAGTCGCCTACTTATCAATGGACCACAGACGGAGATTCGCGTCAACATCATATTGAAGAATGGTTGCAGAAGCGCCTCCGTCACCTGACGCAATATTTCGGAGCCATCAAGTTAGACCATATCGTAGGCTATTTCTGCCAATGGGAATTGCCAGATGATGCCGTTGATGCCCGATTAGGACATTATATTCCCTCGTTGCCTCTGACTGTTGATGAGATAGAATATTTTGGACTTCATTTCCGTCACGATCTTTTTACCCGTCCTTTCATCAACGATCATATTATCGGTCAAACGTTTGGTATTCATGCAGACTATGTTCGCGAACATTACTTGAACGCTTTGGCCTATCAACTCTATGAACTCAAGCCAGAGTTTAATACCCAACGTAAAGTTGTGCAGGCATTCTGTGGCAGAAACGATGAGAACAGCCTATGGATTCGTGACGGACTGTTGCGCTTGATCGCCAATGTGCTTTTTGTCGAGGACCATGATCAGAAAGAAATGTATCATCCTCGGATGCAGGCCGTAGAAGAACCCGTTTTCGATGCCCTTAATGCCGATGAGAAAGAAGCCTATCTGCGACTCTATTACAATTATTTTCGTCAACGCCATTCCTTCTATTGGGGACAATTGGCAACTCGCCGACTTGCTGAACTGTCTGACCATTGCCGGATGTTGGTATGTGGTGATGATCTTGGTCAACAGCCCGAAAGCGTGTCGTCAGTACTCGATACCTTGCGCTTTCTCTCGCTTGAAGTGCAACAGATGCCCAAACAGCATGGGCTGGAGTTTGCCCATCTCGAAGCCAATCCCTATCGTTCGGTAGCCACCATTTCTACTCCCGACATGGCTCCGTTACGACTATGGTGGCAGGACAATCCCGAACGTCGCCAACGCTACTATATCACCATGTTGCAGAAAGAGGGTAGGGCTCCCGAACAGTTGCCAGCCTTCTTGGCAGAAGAGATTATAGCCCGCCACCTTTATTGTCCTTCGATGCTTTGCATCTTGCAACTACAGGATTGGCTTGCTATGGATGGCGAACTCCGTCGTTCGCGTCCGCAGGATGAGCGCATCAATACACCATCAGATCCGTCTCATTGTTGGAACTATCGTATGCACATCACCATCGATCAGTTGCTTCAAGCCGATAGGCTGAATGATAAAATCCTGACCATGGTGAAACGTAGCCATCGTTACAATCCTGAATAATATCGTTATATCCCTGAATAATCAAAGAATATGAAACAGTATAAAACATATATTTTCGACCTTGACGGCACTTTGCTCAACACGTTGAATGATCTTGCCGCCTCTACCAATTATGCACTCCGACAATTCGCTATGCCCGAACACGACATAGATTCCATTCGCCGCTTCGTAGGTAATGGTGTCCGTTTGTTGATGGAGCGTGCCATACCAGATGGAGCCCGCAATCCACAGTTTGAGGAATGTTTTGCCACATTCCGCAAGCATTATATGGAACATTCACTCGACACCACAGTACCTTACGAGGGAATATCCGCTCTTATCCATGCGCTTAGCCAACGAGGCAATAACATGGCTGTGGTGAGCAATAAGTTCTATGCTGCTACCCGTGAGTTGGTGGCTCATTTCTTTCCAGAGATTCCTGTGGCTGTAGGAGAACATGAGGCAGAAGGCATTCGTAAGAAACCAGCTCCTGATACGGTAGAAGAAGCACTCCGCCTGCTGGGTGTCGGCAAAGACGATGCTGTGTATGTAGGTGATAGTGATGTGGATCTTGCAACCGCTCGCAATAGCGGTTTGCCTTGTATTAGTGTGCTGTGGGGATTCCGCGATCGTGATTTCCTCATAGAACATGGTGCTACTACGTTTGTCAATCATCCAATGGAAATAATAGCAGAAGACTAATCCCACATTCCCATGCAAGTAGTTTACGAAGACAACCATATTATTGTCGTTTATAAGGAAAGCGGCGAGATCGTTCAAGGTGACAAAACGGGTGATACTCCATTGTCAGAAACCGTAAAAGCCTATATCAAGGAGAAATACCAGAAGCCAGGAGCCGTATTTCTTGGCGTGGTCCATCGTCTTGACCGTCCTGTTAGCGGATTGGTGGTGTTTGCCCGTACTTCTAAAGCGCTATCACGACTTAACGAAATGTTTCGCAAGGGTGAGGTTCATAAAACCTATTGGGCTTTGGTTCAACCTTCAGGCAATCCTGTGACTTCCAACACTTTTGTTACCGCCACCCATTGGCTGACTCGCAATGAGAAGCAAAACAAATCGTATGCCTACGATCGTGAGGTACCCGGTTCGAAGAAGGCTGTCTTACGCTACCGTACCATCGGTCAGACCGAACGTTATCAGCTGGTAGAAGTGGAGTTGCTGACAGGACGTCATCATCAGATACGCTGCCAGTTGTCCACCTTGGGGATGCCTATCCGCGGAGACTTGAAATATGGTGCAAAGCGTAGTAATCCAGATGGAAGCATCTCGTTGTTGTCTCATCATGTGGAATTTATCCATCCTGTGTCAAAACAGAAAATAGTCCTCGACTCTCCATTACCAGACGATAAAATCTGGCATAATATTGCATTTTTCGACAAATAGCCTTGTAGTTCAGAATATTTCGCTTATTTTTGCACTACATTTTGTAAAGAACCATATATGAAGAAAGCACTTTGGTGGATCATGGGCATTCTATTGAGCCCCATCCTGTTGTTTCTTATCTTGACCGTATTGATTTATCTGCCGCCTGTTCAAAATTGGGTGGTGGACAAGGTTGCGCAGGTTGCTTCGGAAAAGACGGGCCTCACCATTACTATTGACCACGTGAACCTTTCCTTCCCCCTTGATCTCGGAGTTGATGGCATGCAGGTGGTTCAAATAGATTCTGTTACCGGACGCCCAGACACGTTGATGCGTGTTGATCGCACGGTGGTGGATGTGCAACTTTTGCCGTTGATAGACAACCGTGTGGTGATCAGTCAATTGGAAATCAATCGTGCGCAAGTCAATACCTTGGGAATGATAGCCGCAGCCCGTGTGAAGGGCGAGATCGGTCGATTCTCCGTCACCAGTCGTGGTATAGACCTTGATGATGAGACTATGGAACTGAATGGCGCCAGACTGGAAGACGGCCGGTTGGATATCGCTCTTAACGATAGTGTTCCAGAGGACACGACGACCTCTGAAAACCGTTGGAAAATCATGGCAGACAGTATTGTTGTCCACCAGACCTCGGTAGCCTTTCATATGCCCGGAGATACTATGAGTGTGGATGCCCACCTTGGACATCTTTGTGTGCGTCAGGCAGATATCGATCTGGGCACACAAACCTATATGGTGCAATCGGTTGACTGGACGAAGGGAAGTCTGCATTACGACCAGAATTTCGAACCTGTTGTCGATGGACTTGATTACAACCATTTGGCCCTCGACCAGATACATATCGGGATAGACAGCATTTACTATCATGATCCAACGTTGCGAATGACCTTCCGCGAGTTGAAAGTCAAGGAAAAATGTGGCCTCGCCATTACAGAGATGAATGGCAGGATGATGATGGCCAATGGCATGTTGCGGTTGCCATCATTCCGTTTGAAGACTCCCGATTCAGATCTTGATGTAGCCCTCGACCTTCCGTTCTCAATCATGGATGTCGGTTCGACGGAAAAACTTCGCTTGCGTCTGAATGCTCAGTTGGGAAAACAAGACCTGATGCGCTTTATGGGCATGATGCCTCAGAGTTTCCAGCGACAATGGCCCAACAGTCCGCTTACTGTAAAAGGAGTGCTTTCGGGTAATATGCTGTACATGGATTTTTCCGGTATTGACGTATCGCTTCCGACCGCCTTCCATGCCAAGGCAACAGGTTTTGTAGCCAATCTCAACACTCCCGCCCAGCTACGCTCCAAAATCCGTTTCCAGGCAGAGACGGGAAATATAGGCTTTATTACCGGTTTGTTGCCTAAGGCAATCCAACGTAATTACCGCATCCCCAATGGTATTAGAGCCAACGGCTTGTTAGAGGCAGATGCAGCCCGTTATGCAGCCGATGTCACCCTCCGTGAGGGTCGGGGAACTGTCAAGGCGAAAGGTGCGTTGAATGCCAATAATATGTCCTATTCGGCAAATCTGCAGGTGCGCCAACTCAACCTTCACCACTTCATGCCTCATGACTCCATTTATACGTTGTCAGCCGATGTCCAGGTGAAAGGTCATGGTACCGATTTCTTCTCACCACGCACTATGGCGCAGGCAGAGGTGCAGTTGCATAGCCTGGGATATGGTTCTTGGACTCTCGATAAGGCACAGGCCACGCTTGACTTGCGCCATGGCGTAGCCCATGTTGAGGTGGACAGCCGAAACCAGTTGGCTACTGGTATTGTCACGCTCGATGCGTTGATGAATAAAAAACGTCTTCAAGCCACTCTGACAACCGACCTGCAGCGTCTGGACCTTTTCCATTTGCGCATGGTCGATAATCCTCTTGTGGTAGGACTCTGTGGACATATTGATGCCAGCAGTAATCTGCAAACCACGCATTATGTGAATGGTATTTTCAACGACCTTACCATCCGCGACTCCTCTCGTGTCTATCGTCCTCGCGACATCACCCTTTTTGCCAATCTCAATCCCGATACTACAGAAGCCCGTTTGGAATGTGGCGACCTCAACTTAAAACTTAACGCTTCAGGTAGTTATGAGCACTTGATAGCCTCGCTGACACAGGTTTCCAATTCGATTATATCGCAGATGGAGCATAAGGTTATCGATCAGTCTGCCATACGCAGTCTGTTGCCTGTTATGCGTCTTCATGTGGAGAGTCAGAGCGACAACCCCATAGCCAATCTGTTGCGTACAGGTCAACATATCGACTACAAGAATTTGCATTTAGATTTGGAGACTTCGCCTCAAAAAGGCATCAACGGCGATGGTTATATCCATTCGTTAGTCTATGATGGTACGCGTCTGGATACCATCAATTTGAAACTCCTACAGTATAAAGACCAGTTGGCATTCCATGGACAGGTTCGCAATAATAAGCGCAACCCGCAGTTTGTATTCAATACCTTGTTTAATGGTGTTGTTCAGGAGCGTGGTGCCTCGGTAGGTCTGCGTTTCTATGACGACAAAAACCAGTTGGGCTTGCGTCTTGGAGCCAAGGCAGAGATGGTGGATAGCGGCATTAGTATCCATCTCTTGCCCGATCGTCCTACTTTGGGATATAAGGAGTTTTCGCTGAATAAAGACAACTATATATTCCTTGGAGCCAATAATAAGGTGAAGGCCGATATCAATCTTGTTGCCGATGATGGCACGGGTGTGAAGGTCTATTCTACAGAGAGTGATCCTGATGCGTTGCAAGACATTACGGTCAGCATGAACCGCTTCAACCTTGCCAGCATCACAGCCGTTCTTCCCTATGTACCTCGTTTGGGCGGTTTGATGGAAGGCGACTATCATGTGGTGCAACACTCTTCCGGTCGTTTCTCTGTCGTGGGAAGTGTGGCTGTTAGCGACATGGCTTATGAGGGTTGTAAATGGGGCGATATAAGTTCCGAAATCATATATCTGCAGAAAGAAGACGATGCCCATGCCGTTGAGGCGCGTCTGATGAAAGACGACGAGGAGATCGGCGTATTGTCAGGAACCTATTATAATGCCGGTGAAGGTTCGCTCGATGCTGTATTGCAGTTGCAACGTCTGCCACTCGAACTGGTTAATGGTTTCGTACCCAATCAGATTGCCGGTCTTGAGGGTTTCGCAGAAGGGGAACTGACGATAAAGGGTCCTCTCAACAAACCCCAGGTGAATGGAGAGTTGATGCTTGAGAACTCCTATCTTGTCAGCGTGCCCTACGGCATGAAATTGCGCTTCGACGACGACCCTGTGCGTATCGTAGGCTCCAACCTGTTGCTTGAGAATTTTAACGTCTATGCCCATAACGACAATCCGTTGACCATCATGGGAAACGTCAATTTCTCAGACCTTGACCATATCACGGTTGATATGCGTATGAGAGCCGCCAACTATCAGATTATTGATGCCAAGGAGAATAGTAGGAGTGAGGCGTATGGTAAAGCCTTTGTCAATTTCATGGGTCGCATGAATGGCGAACTCTCCAATCTCACGATGCGTGGAAAACTTGACGTACTTGGTTCTACAGATATGCGTTACATTCTGCGTGACTCGCCACTCTCTACCGACAACCAACTTGACGAACTGGTGAAGTTTACAGACTTTAGCGATACAACGCAGACCGTGGTGAATCGCCCAGACCTGGCAGGCTTCAATATGAATCTGACGATGGAAGTATCGAAAGGCGCACACGTGATAGCCTATCTTAATGCCGACCATTCCAACTATGTTGACTTGATGGGTGGCGGCACGTTGCGCATGACCTATAATCCAGCCGACAATCTGCAACTGACGGGTAAATACACCTTGAGTAATGGTGAGATGAAATACTCGTTGCCCGTTATTCCGCTCAAGACTTTTGTTATCCAGGATGGATCGTATATTGAGTTTACGGGCGACATGATGAATCCCACTCTTCATATCACGGCAACAGAAGCAACCAAGGCTACCGTGACGGGAAGTAATGGAGTGGGGAGGAGCGTGGACTTCACTTGTGGTGTTATCATCACCCGTACGCTCAACGATATGGGTCTTGAGTTTACCCTTGATGCGCCTGAAGACATGCAGCTTCATAGTGAGTTGCAGGCCATGAGTGTGGAACGTCGTGGCAAACTTGCCGTTTCCATGCTCACCACGGGTATGTATCTCTCTGAAGGTAATACAAATGCTTTCTCGATGAACTCAGCCCTCAGCTCGTTCCTCAATTCCGAAATCAACCAGATTACGGGTAATGCCTTGCGCACCCTTGATCTCTCCTTCGGTCTTGATAATTCTACAGATGCCGCAGGAAATATGCATACAGACTACTCGTTTAAGTTTGCCAAGCGCTTCTGGAACAACCGCCTCAAAGTGGTAGTGGGCGGCAAGGTGTCGTCGGGTAGTGAGTATCAGAATGGTACAGAGTCAGTATTTGACAATGTGACGTTGGAATATCGGTTGGACGACAGCGCCAATAAATACGTGACCTTCTTCTATGATAATAATGCCTATGACTGGCTTGACGGTTACACCCAGAAGTATGGCGCAGGATTCGTATGGAGGCGCACCTTGCAGACCTTCAGCGATATCATCCGGTTCCGTAGTGGCAATACGCCCCTATATGTTCCACCAACGCCTATGCGTACTGATAGCCTGAAGCGTGATAGCGTGAGGGTGGTGAACCTTAACAAATAATTCTCGATTATGATGCATTCAACAATCAAACGATCCATTTATCTGCTGACAGGTGCTGTGGTGATTAGTGCCTGTAGTATGACCAAGGGTGTGCCTGACGACGACCAGCTCTTCATCGGATTAACGAAAATCAACTATACCGACTATGAAGAGAACGATAATTATTCTGCTACAAGAGAAGAGATAGACGCAGCCTTGGCAACAGCTCCTAATGGTGCGATAATGGGTAGCAGCTATCATCGCCTTCCTTTCTCCTTCGGTCTTTCGGTATGGAATGCTTTTTCTGCCGACAGTTCTGGTCTTGGTCATTGGATGAATAAGACGTTTGGCAAACAGCCTGTCCTCATGTCGTGGGTCAATCCTCAGTTGCGTGCACAGGTTGCCAAAAGTGTGTTGCGCAATCATGGTTATTTCCATGGAAATGTTGACGCAGAAGTGGTCTTGCAAAACAACATGAAAACAGCCAAGATCGGCTATGATGTGTCGTTCGGTCATCTCTTCACCTTAGATAGTGTGCGTTATGTGGGATTTAACCGTGAGGCAGACAGCCTGATCCATGCCACATCAGCCTCTGCCATTGTGCGCAAGGGTGATCCTTTCGTGGTGGCTAATCTCGATGGGGAGCGTAGCCGAATCAGCAATCTGCTCCGCAATAATGGCTACTATTATTACCAGCCCAGCTACGCCTCTTATCTGGCAGACACCTTTGCTGTGGACGGTAAGGTGCAGTTGCGCTTCCAGTTGGCAGAGGAGACACCAGCTCAGGCCCGTCACAAGTGGTATATCGGTCGTGTGAATATCAATATGCGCAAAACGTATAATGAGGCATTTACCGATTCTATGGTTTACCGCTATTTGACCATCCGTTATGCCGGTCGGCGCCCACCGGTTCGTCCGCGTGTCATTATAGCCGATATGAAAATTCGTCCGCGCCAGCTCTATAGCTATGACGATTACTTGCAGAGTGCCCAGAAAATCAATGCGATGGGATTGTTTTCCTCTACCGAGTTTCAGTTTACGCCGCGTGACAATTCGCCCTCTTGCGATACGCTGGACTTGACACTCAATTGCACCTTCGACAAACCGTGGGATTCGTATATCGAAACCAATTTCAATGGTAGTGCGATAGGTCGCGTGGGACCAGAGGTCAAACTTGGACTGGTGCGTCGCAATGCCTTCCATGGTGGCGAGAAGATAGATCTGTCGGTTCATGGATCCTATGAGTGGGCTACCAACAGCAGTTCCAGCATGAGCAACTACGAGTATGGCTTTGATGCGAGCATAGAGTTTCCACGCCTTATTGCACCATATTTTGGCGGTAATAGCACGCAACGCTATACGCTGCCCGACGGTCGCACGGTGCGCCTTCCTCGCCGGTTCTACGCAACACCCTCTACCGTTGCCAAGGTGTCGAGCAATACCATCCGTCGGCCTGGCTATTACAAGATGCATATTGTGAGTGGTAAGTGGGCATACAACTGGCAGACCTCTGCCACCAGCAAACATGAGTTCTCGCCGCTTACGGTGAAATACCAGTTTATGAATAGCCATACCGCCGAGTTTGACAAGGTGATGGAAGAGAATCCCTATCTCCGTGCCACCATGCAAGACTATTTCGTGCCAGAGATGCGCTATAGCTATACCTATACCAGTCCTTCTACGTTGCGTCATCCTGTGAGATGGACCGCCACGGTGTCTGAGTCGGGCAACTTCACTTCGTTGGCGCTTCTTGCCTTTGGTAAGAAATGGAACGAGAGAGAAAAGAAACTTTTCAAGAACCCTTATTCGCAGTTTGTCAAGATCGAAACGGATTTTACCAAAATATGGACGCTTGATGCTTCTTCGCAGTTGTTGGGACATGTCAACGCGGGTGTGCTCTATTGTTTCGGAAATACCGACTGGGCGCCCAATACCGAACTGTTTTATGTGGGTGGTGCCAATAGCATCCGTGCCTTTTCTGTGCGTGGTATAGGTCCTGGCAGCTTCCCTGGCATCGAGGATAAAGCCATGTCCTATCTGATGCAGAATGGTGATATCAAATTGGTGTGCAATCTTGAGTATCGCCGTAATCTTTTCGGCAGTCTCTATGGAGCTGTATTCCTTGACGCTGGTAATGTTTGGAATGTCCGCGACAACTATGGCACTTCAGTTCCTTATGCCACCACCAAGTTCAAGATTCAGAATGTGCTTCGTGAGATGGCTGTCGGCACGGGTCTTGGTTTGCGCTACGACCTCGACTTTCTTGTGTTGCGTCTCGACTGGGGTATCGGTATTCATGTGCCTTACGATACGGGCAAGGGTGGTATTTACAATGTTGATGGTTTCAAAAAGAACCAGACCCTCCATTTTGCTATCGGATATCCATTCTGATTTCTCGGAAGTGGTATTGTTCGGCCATCTGGATTAACGCAGGATGCTTCCTTGTGCGTTCGGGTTATCATCGGGATATGTTCGGGTTTTGCTGTTTCATGATGTGATATTTTCTCGCTCTCCACATTCCCACATCGTGGTATTCTCCTGTTCTGTTCCTTGTTTCTCCCAACTTTGTCCCATCATTGTCCGCTCAATATTGGGACTTAGTGTGGAGTCACTTGTGACTAACTGAGGAGTTGACCATGTCTGTGTGCGGGCGGAATGTTTTGTGCGAAAGTGATTCTCTCTTGAACCACGTTGCAAAGATACAACATCCCCCCAAACCAATCATACGTTTCTATACGTTTCTTGCGATTCGAGGACATTTTTATTATGAAATGTTTGCATGCCCATGAATAACCTTGTTTCACAAGGCGGAAACCTGTTTATACGGCTTTGACACCAAGGAGATGGAAATCCGCAGATTACACATTCTCTCCAAAATCCTAATGAGCGATTGGGCGTAATAGGCGTTTGAAAGTCGTAGTAGATGGTTTCAGTTATAGTTGAAAAAACACCATTTTTTGCAGTCTGACTGGGTTATAAAATGTGTCCAGTACATCCCAAAATCCATTTCAATGGTATCCAGAACGCATGAATGAGTGCGTTTTCTGTGTTTTGCATGGAAGGTGGAAATCATCGGAACAAGGGGGGCGAACTCGATTTTTGAGGATTTCATGAATAAAATAGCCCAAAAATGGGGTTTTTACCAGGATTTTGCGGCTTTGGAATGCTGATTTTGCTGGTAGCGCTGGGATATTCCTGCATTCTCTTATTACGTAAATTATTGATAATATGGCTCTTAGATGGATTCTTGATTGCGTAAATCTTCCAATTCCAGTTCTTCCAATTAATTTTTCGAGGGTGCTTTTTTCTCTTATTATATATATAACTATTTAATTATTAATAAGTTATAAGACTCTAAAATGAGGGTTTGCGTTTTCATACCCTTTATTGGAATTTGGAAGAACTGGAATATTGGAAGATTTGTCTTTTCTGATATGTCCAATTTCTGGTCCATAACTTCTTCCTCTCCAAAGCCATTCATGGTGTATGCAAAGGGTGGGATAAAACAAAAAGAAGCCCCTTCCTGCGTATGATAGAAGGGTCTTCTTAGTATGGAGTAAATGCTTGTAGTGCTATTTTTGGTCGAGAGCTTCGTAGCGTGAATGTTTGCTGATGTATTCCGGTACGATTTCCTTCATCTTCCTTACGGTGTTCATGTCGTCGTAAGCAGCGGAAATCTGGTATAGTTCGGTAATGCTCTGCTGTGCCTCTTCGTATTCGTAGCTACGAACCTCGGCAATACGTATTTTTTCGTGGAACGAAGGCTTGGTGTTTTCTTTCTCGTTGAGCACTTCCTCATAGAGTTTCTCGCCTTCGCGGAGTCCCGTGTATTTGATTTCTACGTTTTTGGCTCCGCTCAACTGTATCATGCGCTTTGCCAAGTCGGCAATAAGTACAGGTTCTCCCATGTCGAACACGAATATCTCGCCACCCTTACCATGTGTTCCAGCTTCGAGCACCAGTTTGCAAGCCTCTGGTATAAGCATGAAATAGCGGATGATCTTTGGGTGTGTGACGGTCAATGGACCGCCAGCCTCCAGTTGTTTACGGAATAGCGGAATGACAGATCCGTTGGAACCGAGCACGTTTCCGAAGCGTGTGGTGACAAACTGCGTGATGCCTTTGATTTTACCGTCTTTGATGGCCTTGTCAAGGCTTTGCACATAGATTTCGCAGATACGCTTCGAACAACCCATTACGTTTGTGGGATTGACCGCTTTGTCGGTAGAGATCATCACAAACTTCTTGATATTGTATTTCACGCTGAGGTCTGCAATGATTTTGGTGCCCCATACGTTGTTTTGAATGCTTTCGCTGGGGTTGTCTTCCATCATTGGCACGTGTTTGTAGGCAGCAGCATGGAAAACGTAATCAGGCTGGAACGTGCTGAAAATCTCCTCCATGCGTTTCTCTTTGCAGATAGAGGTCACTACGGTATGTGCCACGATGTCAGGATATTCGTTGCTCATCATCAGTCTGATGTCGTGTTGTGGAGTCTCAGCCTGGTCGATGAGCATCATTTCTGCGGGCTTGTAGATGGCAATCTGGCGAACCATTTCCGATCCGATAGAACCGGCAGATCCTGTGATGAGCACTTTCTTGCCTCTCAACAGGGCCCCGACGCTATTCATGTCAACCTGTATCTCATCGCGTGGCAGGAGGTCTTCAACGCTAACTTCCTTCAGTTTGATGTTGGCAAGACTGCTGTCAGTCAGTTTTCCGTTTTCAACCTGCATCTCATGGGCGCTGATTGTCATATAGATTTTGACACCGGTGGAAATCAGCGTGTTCTGCATCTCACGGTCGTTTTGGAAGTCTTTAGTGCGAGTAGGGGAGATGAGTACACCTTTGATGCCGTATTTCTTGATGATATGTGCAATATTGTCTTGGGTGTTATATACTTTCTTGCCCATCAGTCGGACATGGTGAAGTCGGTTCTCGTTGCTCTTTTCATGGGCAATGAATCCCATCAACACAAACTTGGCAGGTTGCTGGGAACGAATGTACTTGGCAAGTCCCACCGCTCCTTCCATTGTACCATAGATGAGTACGCGTACAGCCTTCTTATCCGCCAATATTACGTCGTATAGCATCTTTACCAGCACGCGAATGGTCCACATGGCTAATGTGGCAATGAGGAACATGGTGCATGTTTCGGTCAATGTGAGTATGCCTATTTTGTCAACATGCAGATACTCCATGGTGAAATGGGCTATCAGCGACAATGCCAAGCCGACGGCATTACTCATCGCCACATGCCATAAATCGACAAATGATGAGTAGCGAAGAATTCCAGAATAGGTGTGAAATATTCTGAAGCCTACGCAAGTGAGAAGTACGTAGAGCAAGAGGGTATATAGCAGTTCAAACCGATGGTCTATGAATGCTCCTGTCTTGTTGAAAATCCAATAGGTAAAGAGACCGGAGAAGAAAATAGTAGCAGTATCAATCAAGAACATGCACCAGTAGGGTAGTGCTTCTTTTTTGAAGTACCAATTCAGGATAGAGTTGAGTAGATTCATAGCTTTTCTTAAAATCTATATTATTTTTAACCGCAAAGATACGTCAAAAATATAAACTTTCTATAGTTTTGCGTTATTTTTTTTACTAAGAGGGCCGATTTTTTGAAAATATATCAAGGGGGGGGGAAATAAAGGCAATTTAATGTCCTTTTGTGAAGATTAGCATTTTGGGCAACTTCTGCCATTTCCCGTTTTTGGGAATTTTCAGCGTACTGCCACTTGTTTGTTTCAGCAGATAGGTGGAGTCGTTTTGCAAGGTGAGGGTAGCGGTGAGATCTTCGCTGCCAAAATCGTTGACCATCGTCATGACAATCTCTCGGCTTCCTTTTTTCTTGACCGATGTGATCGGCCAGCAGAAAGAATTGTGTTTCTTTCCGAGATAGCCAGGAAGTTCACCATAGATCTCTTGTCCGGGGATGATGACATTCTGGTTTTGAAAATCGATTCGCAGATATACGTCGTATTCCTCATTGGTGAGATATCCACTGAAAGTGCCCTGTGACTGTTGGGCACCGACTGTTGCGAAAATGGCTGTAAATATTATTATGAATAGTTTTCTTTTCATCTACGTATTAATTTGCCGCAAAGATAGTAAATCTATATCAATAAATATGTTTTTTGGTGAAAAATAATTGCCTAAACTCGCATGATTTTAATATTTTTAAGTAACTTTGTGGCCGTTATACATGTATATATGGGAAAAGAATTGATTAAGCCAGATTATGTCTTTGAATCGAGCTGGGAAGTTTGTAATAAAGTAGGAGGTATATATACCGTGCTTTCCAGCCGAGCTAAAACACTTCAAGATGCCATGTGCGACCGGATTATCTTCATCGGTCCAGATGTGTGGCATGATAACGAGAGTCCTTATTTTCAAGAGGAAAAGTCGCTATTGGCAGAATGGCAATGGCAGGCGAAAGAAGAGGGGCTGAAAGTAAAGGTAGGCCGTTGGGCTGTTCCTGGAAAACCTATTGCTATTTTGGTGGATTTCCAACCTTTTTTTGAGAAGAAAAATGAAATCTATGGCTGGTTATGGGAACACTATCAGGTGGATTCGCTTCATGCCTATGGCGATTATGATGAAGCATCTATGTTCTCTTATGCCGCAGCACTCGTGGTAGAAAGCATCTACCGTTGGCTGGGCAAGGAAGTTGAGGGAAAACATGTGATTTACCATGCCAACGAATGGATGTGTGGACTCGGAGCATTATATATAAATAATGTGTTGCCGCAGATCGGTACCGTTTTCACCACTCACGCCACCAGTATCGGTCGTTCAATCGCAGGCAACCAGAAGCCACTCTATGACTATCTCTTTGCCTATAATGGCGACCAGATGGCAGAAGAGCTTAATATGCAGAGCAAGCACTCTATAGAGAAGCAAACCGCTCATTATGTAGATTGTTTTACTACGGTAAGTGATATTACCGCCAATGAATGTCGTGAACTCCTTGACAAGCCCGTTGATGTGGTATTGCCAAATGGTTTCGACAACAGTTTCGTGCCTAAAGCCGCCACATTCACCAAAAAGCGCAAGGCAGCTCGCAAGCGCCTTCTTGATGTGGCTAATGCCTTATTGGGCGAATCGCTCGACGACGATACACTTATCGTTTCAACATCAGGACGTTACGAATTCCGTAATAAGGGTATTGACGTGTTTGTGGAGGCCATGAATCGTCTGCTTCGCGACAGAGAACTGAAGAAAAAGGTCTTGGCATTTATTGAAGTGCCGGGATGGGTAGGCGAGCCACGTAAGGATTTGCAGGAACGTTTGGCGAAGAACGAAAAGTATGAAACACCATTGGATGTTCCACAGCTGACCCATTGGCTGCATAATATGAGTCACGATAACGTGTTGGGCATGATGAAATACTACGATATGCACAACCGTAAGGACGATAAGGTGAAGGTCATCTTCCTGCCCTGCTATCTCGATGGACGTGACGGAATAGTCAATATGTCATATTATGATGTGGTATTGGGTAATGACCTGTGCATTTATCCATCGTATTACGAGCCATGGGGATATACTCCGCTGGAGGCCGTTGCCTTCAAAGTGCCTTGTATCACAACAGATCTGGCAGGCTTCGGACTTTGGGCTAACGGCGTGTTTGGTCATGCAGGTGAGATAGAGGATGGCGTGAAGGTCATTCATCGCACAGATTATAATTATTCTGAAGTAGCAGATGCCATCAAGGATACGGTGGCGAAATATTCGGCTATGCCGAAAAATGATGTTGAAAGTTGCCGACGCAAAGCCGATGCACTTTCGAAAAAAGCACTTTGGAGCGAGTTTATCGAATACTATTATGAGGCTTACGACATCGCTTTGCGTAAGGCTCAGAACCGTATGAACAAATAATAAATAGAGTATCAACGTATATATATAGAAAAGTATGAAAATCAAAGCAGATTACGCAAATGCTCCTCAGTGGAAGGAATTGACTGTAAAATCGACCCTTCCTGAGCAGTTGAAATGTTTGAATGAGATTGCCCACAACATGTGGTGGGTGTGGAACTATGAGGCACGCGACTTGTTCCGTGACCTTGACCCTGAGCTTTATCATGATGCCAAGCACAATCCCGTAATGCTTCTTGAGCGTCTGAGCTTTACCCGTAAAGAGGAAATCCTCAAGGACAAGGCTCTGATGAAGCGCATCCAGAGTGTTTATGCACTCTTCCGTGAATATATGGATGTTAAGCCCGACCAAACCCGTCCTTCTGTAGCTTATTTCTGCATGGAGTATGGTATCCATTCTGCCCTGAAAATCTACTCAGGCGGTCTCGGTATGTTGGCTGGTGACTATGTGAAAGAGGCTTCTGACTCTAATGTTGATATGTGTGCCGTGGGTTTCCTCTATCGTTTCGGCTATTTCACACAGAGTCTTTCTATGGACGGACAGCAGATTGCCAACTATGAGTCTCAGAACTTCGGTTCACTCCCCATCGAGCGCGAACTCGACGAGAACGGCAATCCTCTCGTAATAGATGTTCCTTACACCAACTATCAGGTTCATGCTTATGTTTGGCGTGTGAATGTGGGTCGTGTAAAGCTCTATCTGCTCGACACAGACAACGAACTGAACTCAGAATTCGACAGACCAATCACTCACTCACTCTATGGTGGCGACTGGGAAAACCGCCTGAAGCAGGAAATTCTGCTCGGTATCGGTGGTATGCTGCTGCTGAAGAAACTCGGCATTAAGAAGGATGTTTACCATTGCAACGAAGGCCATGCAGCACTTTGCAACCTGCAGCGCCTCTGTGACTATATCGATGGTGGAATGACCTTCAACGAAGCACTCGAACTCGTTCGCGCTTCTTCACTCTATACCGTTCACACTCCAGTACCTGCCGGTCACGACTACTTCGACGAAGGACTCTTCGGTAAGTATATGGGAGGCTATCCTGCAAAACTCGGTATCTCTTGGGATGAGTTCATCGGTATGGGACGTATCAACCCAGAAGACCATAACGAGCGCTTCTGCATGTCAACCTTTGCTTGCAACACTTGTCAGGAAGTAAACGGTGTATCTAAACTCCACGGATGGGTTAGTCAGCAGATGTTTGCTCCTATCTGGAACGGATACTATCCAGAGGAAAACCACGTGGGATATGTTACCAACGGTGTACACTTCCCAACATGGTGTGCTACAGAATGGCGTAAGGTTTATGGCAAGTATTTCAACGAGAACCACATGTACGATCAGTCGAACCAGAGCATCTGGGAGGCTATCTATAATGTGCCCGATGAAGAAATCTGGGAAACTCGTATGGCGCTGAAAAACAAATTGGTGTCATATATCCGCGAACAGTTCCGTGACACATGGTTGCGCAATCAGGGTGATCCCTCACGCGTGCTCAACCTGCTTGAGCGCATCAATCCTAATGCGTTGATTATCGGTTTCTGCCGTCGCTTCGCTACCTATAAGCGCGCTCACCTGTTGTTTACCGACCTCGACCGTCTGGCCAAGATCGTCAACGACCCAGAGCATCCCGTACAGTTCCTCTTCGCCGGTAAGGCTCACCCCGCAGATGGCGCAGGACAGGGACTCATCAAGAAGATTTATGAGATTAGCCAGCGTCCTGAGTTCCTCGGTAAGATCATCTTCCTTGAGGACTACGACTTCCTCTTGGCTCGTCGCCTTGTCAGCGGTGTTGATATTTGGATGAATACTCCAACTCGTCCGCTTGAGGCTTCTGGTACATCTGGTGAAAAGGCTGAGATGAATGGCGTTGTCAACCTCTCTGTACTTGATGGATGGTGGCTTGAAGGCTATCGTGAAGGTGCAGGATGGGCACTTACCGAAAAGCGTACCTATCAGAACCAGGGTCATCAGGACCAGCTCGATGCGGCTACAATCTACTCGCTACTCGAAAACGAGATTATTCCTCTTTACTATAAGAAGAACAAGAAGGGCTTCAGCGAGGGATGGATCAAGGTTATCAAGAACTCTATCGCTCAGATCGCTCCTCACTATACCATGAAGCGTCAGCTCGACGACTACTATGACAAGTTCTACACCAAAGAGGCTAAACGCTTCAAGGAAATCAGCAAGGACAACTGCCGTCTGGCTAAGGAAATTGCACAGTGGAAGGAAGTTGTTGCTGAGCGTTGGGATGCCATCAACGTCGTTTCTGCATCATGGGACTTCCCTGCAAGTGGTGCTGAAACCGGTGGTAAGTACAAGCTGACTTACGTCATCAACGAGCAAGGTCTTGAAGATGCAGTAGGATTGGAGAAGGTGAATCTCTATGTTAACAAGGAAGGACAGGAGCGTATCTTCAATGTAGAGCCTCTGAAGATGGTTGGTCATGAGGGTAACAACTATACCTTCGAAGTTGAGCTGACTCCTCAGCAGGCCGGTACCTATAAATCAGCTGTCCGCATGTATCCGAAGAACAAGAACCTGCCTCACCGTCAGGACTTCTGCTACGTGAAATGGCTTGAACTGCCCAACAACCAGTAATCTGTTGGACATTCAGATGAGATAAGGAGAGTGGCTTGTCTTCCTCGTGTGGAAGAACAGCCACTCTCTTTCTTTTCTATACAACCGCCTTGATGATAAACCCCCAATCCGTCTGATGACCGATTGGGGGTTAAAGGTGGATTTTGCGATTGTTATTTCAGGTAATCAGCAACAAAGTTTCTGAGTTGTTCATCGCGGAGATCGCGACGCAGGATTTTTCCTTCTTGATCTACAATAACGGTACAAGGGATGCTTTTTACATTAAATAATGTAGCAGCAGACGATTCCCAGCCTTTCAGGTCGCTAACCTGTGTCCAACTCGTTCCCCATTGCTTGATGGCATTTGTCCAAGCGTCTTTGTTGTTGTCAAGAGAAACACCGAGAATGCCCAGCCCCTTATCCTTGTAACTCTCGTAGAGGGAAATCACGGAAGGCATTTCTCTACGGCATGGGCCACACCAAGATGCCCAGAAATCTATAACGGTCAATTTGTGCTTCTTTATCTCTGCCAAAGCGCTCACAGGATTACCCTCTGCATCAGGAAGCGTGAAGTCGGGCATGACGGATCCTTCCGCTGTATTGGCTTGCTTGGCCAATTCCTGTTCCATTTGCTGGATGGCGGTACGCTGACGCAATTCCTTCGGCATCTGACTGATGAGATGCTTGGTCGTTGTGGCAGAGAATATATCCTTGGAAAAGTTGAGGATGAGAAAATAGCCGAATTCGTTGTCGATATTGCGTTCGGCGGCAACTTCTACCTTGTTGCTGAACTGTTTGTTGAGTTCTTCAATTTCCTTCATACCCTTTTCTCGTTCTGCCGGACTGACGGGATGGGCATAGATGCGTTCTGCAATAAGATTGATGGCTTTGCCTACAACCATCAACGAGTCGTTGAGACGTTGCCACTCGTTGTTGCAAGGCGTACCGCCAACCCTTGATGCGGAAGGTTCTGCGGAAAGCCGGATGTCGATATTGCCATTCTCCCTGAAGAATGTGGCGTTGATCTGGTGGGCTTTCGCACTATAAAGCATGCAGAAGCATGTAGAATCTGCACTTCCCGAAAGACTGAACTTTCCGTTTTTTACTACTAAGGTGTCGCAGGGAATGCCGGTTACCATGTCGGTCGTGAGAAAGAGTGTGTCTCCGTCTTGCATGTTTTCGGCAGAACCTTTGATATGGTACGTGTTTGAATGACAAGCAGCAAGCGTAATGCCTGCTGCTGTCACTATAAATAATGTCTTGATGTTCATCTGAAGGATGGATATTATACAAGGTATTGGCTTGAGATACTCTCGTTGTTGAGCACGCGGCGGATGGTTTCTGCAAACATATCTGCCACAGAGAGCTGCTTCACCTTAGCACAGCGTTGTGTGTAGGGGATAGAGTCTGTGAAGACAATTTCCTCAAGGGCCGATTCTTGTACGCGTTCGCTTGCAGGGCCACTCATCACACAATGGGATGCACATGCGCGAACAGTCTTAGCACCTGCTTCTTTCATGATGTCGGCAGCCTTGGTGATGGTTCCAGCAGTATCTACCATGTCGTCGATAATCACCACATTCTTGTCTTTGACGTCACCGATAATCTGCATGGTGGCTACAACGTTGGCGCGAGCGCGGGTCTTGTTGCAGAGAACCAGCGGGCAACCCAGATATTTAGCATAGGTGTTGGCGCGCTTAGAACCGCCGACATCAGGTGATGCAATAACGAGGTCGTCTAGATTGAGACTCTGAAGATAGGGGAGGATGACGCCGGAAGCATAGAGGTGGTCAACGGGAACATCAAAGAAACCTTGTATCTGGTCGGCATGCAAGTCCATGGTGATGACACGATCAACACCGGCTACGGAAAGCAAGTCGGCTACCAGTTTGGCACCAATGCTGACACGGGGCTTGTCTTTGCGATCCTGACGTGCCCATCCGAAATAGGGGATAACGGCATTGATGGTGCGTGCAGAGGCGCGCTTGGCAGCATCGATCATCAGCAACAGCTCCATCAGGTTGTCACTATTGGGGAATGTGCTCTGTACGAGGAAGATATCGCGACCGCGAATAGACTCCTCGAAAGAGACAGCAAACTCGCCGTCGGAGAACTTTGTGATTTGCAGTTCACCGAGCGGACATCCTAAACTAAGGCAGATTTTCTCTGCCAGATACTTTGTGGCAGTGCCTGAAAATACCATGTAAGAGTTCGATTCTCTCATTTTGTAGTAAATATTGTTGTTAGTTGTTTCTTTTTCTATCCAATGGCCTTTCTGAGCTTTTCGAAGTGGGCAATAAGTTCTTTGTAGTCTAATCCCTGATGGATGTTGAAGCGGTTCCACAGGTCACCACAAATGACAACTCCGCCAAAACCGAGTTCTTTGGCCATGCGAATATTGTCTATGTTCATGCCTCCTAATGCATACACGTGCCGGTCGATAAGTCCCAACTTAGAAGCCTGTTCCAGTTCGTTGGGAGTAAATGAGGCTTTCTCATTACCCGTCTGACTGTCGAAGATGTGTTTGAGAAACACGTAGTCTGCGTTGCGTTTAGTCACTTTGAGCTCGTCGAGCTTCTGACAGGTGCGACTCAGGCGTCCACGATAGCCTTGCGGGGCTGGTTGTCCTGCCTCGTCAATATGGATGCCTCTCAGATTGTATTCCTCCTTGAGGTAGAAGTGGTCATGTACTACAATCTTTGAACAGTAGTCTTCAGGCAGTAGAGTCAGCAGGCGCTCAGCATACATTGGCGAAGAACCAGGCTTGCATAAATGCAGGCAGTCGAGTCCCTCGTCGAAAAGTGTTGCCAATATTTTGTCTTCTTCCACGAAATACGTGGGCTTGGTCATTACTATGAGTTTCATTGCAATAATCTAGAATCAAATGCAAAAGTAATCATTTTATATGGAATAATGCAATTTAATGACAATAAAAAGCTAACTTTGCAGTCGAAATCAAGATTTATATCAAAAAAATGGAAAATAGTACACCTATATATATTATAGAGGAGGCGAATTTGCGACGTAATCTCGCTTTGATAAAAGACGTGGCTGAACGAACCGGTTCGGAGTTTATTCTTGCCTTCAAGGCATTCGCATTATGGAAAACATTTCCTATTTTTCGGGAGTATATTCAATCTACTACCGCTAGTTCGCTGTCTGAGGCTATGCTCGCTTATCATGAGTTTGGAAAGAAAGCCCATACCTTTTCGCCAGCTTATACAGATGGAGAGTTTGATGATATTGTAGCTTGCTCATCGCATATCACGTTTAATTCGTTGTCGCAATACGAGCGCTTTCACCATCGTGCATCATCATGTTCGATAGGATTGCGTGTCAATCCTGAATATTCGGAAGTGGGTACTATGCTCTATAATCCCTGCGCTCCAGGTACACGCTTTGGTATTACGGCAGATAAGTTGCCGAAAGAACTGCCGTCGGATATTGACGGATTCCATTGCCATTGCCATTGTGAGAGTGGGGCAGATGTGTTTGAACGGACACTACGGCATATAGAAGAAAAATTCTCTCCTTGGTTCTCGCAGATAAAATGGATCAATTTCGGAGGAGGCCATTTGGTGACTCGCAAAGGTTACGATATAGAGTTGTTGGAACGTATAATGAAAGGTTTCCACCAGCGTTATCCCCATCTGAAGGTGATATTTGAACCAGGAAGCGCCTTTGCCTGGCAGACTGGACCGCTTGTGGCCCATGTTGTGGATATTGTGAATGATCGAGGAATCAAGACTGCCATCCTTGATGTCAGCTTCACATGCCACATGCCCGATTGTCTTGAAATGCCATATCATCCAGAGGTGCGTGGGGCAGAATTGGTCGATTTGGAGGAGGCAACGAAAGAAAATACCTATAGATTGGGTGGTAATAGTTGCCTGTCTGGAGATTTTATGGGGTCTTGGCGCTTTAAAAATCCATTGGTGATCGGTCAGGAGATTATTTTTGAGGATATGATTCATTATACAACGGTCAAGACAAACATGTTTAATGGTATTTCTCACCCGTCCATTGGAATGCTCCATATGGACGGGAAATTGGAAATATTGCGCCATTTTGGCTATGAAGACTATCGAAATCGCATGGATTGATACTTTTTTTAGAAAAAAATGCGAGAAAATTTTGGTAATTCAGAAAAATAGCGTACCTTTGCATCCGCAATCGAGAGAGATGCTCCTTGAGAGAGGAAATAAGCGGAAATAGCTCAGTTGGTAGAGCACAACCTTGCCAAGGTTGGGGTCGCGGGTCCGAGTCCCGTTTTCCGCTCATTTATTGAACAGAAAAGAGCGTTAGGATAGGTCTTAGCGATTAATAGCCCAGGTGGCGGAATTGGTAGACGCGCACGTTTCAGGTGCGTGTGCCGCGAGGCGTGCAGGTTCGAGTCCTGTTCTGGGCACTCTTTTTTATTCACTAAATATTTTATGTTGGAGAGGTGGCGGAATTGGTAGACGCGCTACTTTGAGGGGGTAGTGTCAATTGCGACGTGGGAGTTCGAGTCTCCTCCTCTTCACCATAAAGATTTTTATTTTTTTTTGTTGCGGAAATAGCTCAGTTGGTAGAGCACAACCTTGCCAAGGTTGGGGTCGCGGGTCCGAGTCCCGTTTTCCGCTCTTTTTTTTATTTATCCTAAGGAAAACCGAAATCTATTTTTTTATTTTAAAAAGATAAATATTTACCGATGAATTTATATATACGCTATTTTGATAAAGAGGTTCTTGTTGATAACGTTGATGATGCTATTCAGTTTCTTGCAGATATCGACGAGATTGGAATGAATCCTATTCTTGAGAAAGACATTCGCAACTACTATAACAGCGATATGTATTATCCTAAGCGTTATAAAGTTCGCCCACGAATCTATTTTATCATCATCAAGACTGAAGCCAAGACGATGCTTGACTTTAAGGAGAAGCGTGCGTTGCATCCTGTGCAAGAGGTTCATGAGAAAAAAAATGTATCGGCATTGGCAAGACTGAACGAAGAAAAGTTTGGCTGGTATGAAGGCTCGCTTGATTTTAAGCGTGTGCAAATAGTTCCTGGTACGGGTAAATTCCAATACCGAGATACCCATTTTGTAGCACAATGTAAGGCGGTATCAGGAATGGATTGTTATAATCGTATTATTGAGCACTTGCGTGAACGGGTTGACGAAAGAAGTCAGTTCCCATCTGCAAAAGGAAAGAATTTCCATTTCCAGTTCTTGGGACTGTGTAAATAACATGTTGCCAAACATGGCGGTTTGAATTTTATCATTATAGAGATATTATGAACAAAGTGATGCTGATAGGAAATGTTGGTGCCGACCCAGAGGTTAGATATGTTGACCAAGGTGTGGCAGTTGCACGGGTACGGCTTGCAACAACCGAACGTGGATATACCTTACAGAACGGTACGCAGGTTCCTGATCATACCGATTGGCACAACGTAATTCTGTGGAGACGTTTGGCAGAAATTGTGGAACAATATGTGCATAAAGGTGATAAACTGTATGTAGAAGGACGCATTCGCTATTCTTCGTATGATGATCGTCAGGGTCAGCGTCGTTTCAAAACAGAGATATGGGCTGATAACATAGAGTTGCTTTCTCCTAAGATGCAAAACAATCCTGCAACAGAAACTTCTCAGTATGCATCAAGTTCTTCTTCTGTTTCAGAGAACCCGACCATGGTAAATTCCAATGATAATACTCAAAGTTCTGTCAATGGGCAGAATGCATCAATGACTTCTGTGGATAATAATGATGCAGAAGCTCTTCCTTTCTAAGCGACAATGGATATCCAACATATTTTATCGGAAGTGCAGTTGATGACTCCAGATTATGGGGCCGTTGTTGCATTGGTTTTGGCATTTGCCTTACTCTTTGTCTCTGGTTTCGCTTCTGGAAGCGAGATTGCTTTTTTCTCTTTGACACCAAATGACGAGAATGAATTGGAAGAGGAAAAGTCGGCATCAGACGGCAAGATCATAGCGCTTCGTAACGATTCTGAACGTACGTTGGCAACCATTCTGATTACCAACAATTTGGTGAATGTAACCATTATCATGCTGCTGAACTATTTCTTTGCACGTGTAGTTGATTTTGGTAATGCGGTATGGTTGCAGTTCTTGTGTATTACGGTTCTTTTGACATTTTTGTTGTTGCTCTTTGGAGAAATTATTCCGAAGATTTACACCCGTCAACAACCACTTCGCTTTTGTCGTCGTGTGGTGTCTGGCATTATGTTTTGCCGTAAACTGTTCTATCCTTTTGCAACCATTCTCATCAAGTCTGGTGTGTTGGCAGGAAAGGTGGTACAGAAGGATAATCATGTGTTGAGCGTTGATGACTTGGAACAGGCTCTTGAACTGACAGATAAGAATGATATCAAGGAAGAACAGCATATGCTTGAAGGTATCGTTCGGTTTGGTGATGAGACAGCTAAAGAGATTATGACGAGTCGTCAGGATGTTGTAGATTTGGATTTTCGTTCTTCATTTAGTGAGGTGCTGAAATGTATAGTTGATAATAACTATTCTCGCATACCTGTCTATCAAGATAATAGTGATAACATACGAGGCATTCTCTATATCAAGGATTTGTTGCCACATCTGGGTAAACCTGCCACATTCCGTTGGCAATCTCTTATCCGTCCTCCATATTTCGTTCCAGAGACTAAGAAAATAGACGATTTGCTGCGTGAGTTCCAGTCGAATCGCGTTCATATCGCCATTGTTGTTGATGAATTTGGTGGTACGAGCGGTATTGTCACATTGGAAGATGTATTGGAGGAAATTGTGGGTGAGATTAATGACGAATACGATGAGGATGAACATAATTATGTGCGTATCAACAGCAATACCTTTGTCTTTGAAGGAAAGACGCTGTTGAGTGACTTTTACCGTATTCTCAAGATTGATGATGATTTCTTCGTTGATGTTGAGGGAGATGCAGATACTGTTGCAGGTTTGCTGCTTGAAATCAAAGGAGATTTCCCACAGTTACATGAGCGGATAGACTATCGTCATTTTACCTTTGAGATATTGGAACTTGAAGAGCGCCGTATTTCAAAAGTAAAGGTTGTGGTTCATCAGTCAACAGTAGAACCGTCTGTGGACAAGCAATAACGGTAATGCAACAAGGATGGTCACCATCCTATAGATGACCATCCTGCTGCATTATACCATTCCATTTGTTTGATAAGTTCGTTATAGTTTTTCTGTGTGCTGTTGTAACGGTTCAATGGTACGAACATACTCATTCCGCCGAAGTTGTCATCTGTTACGGTGAAGTCATCGAAGTCAACCAATCCGTTGGTATCCCATTTGCTGCTTTTCTTTTTGTAAACAACGGCGGCATCGTAGGTTTGTCTCCATTTCAGGTAAGCTTCGTTGCCCGTGTTTTGGCGCAGGAAATCCATCATGTCGTACATGATGCGCTCCGCCCGGTAAACATAGTTGACGTTGTTGTAATAATACACCAGTCCATCCATATTGAAGGTCTTACCGTTGAGTTCGTTGCTGATGATATCGTGTGTGGCGCTGGCAAGATCTGATAATTTTGCGGTATTTACCGTTGATATGGGAACCCTGTTTCCTGTTCCTCCAGCTTCATTGTAGCGATCGCATATTTGTTGATACATAGTGGCGTCTGTCTTGTTGAACATCGCCGGTATTATGTTGGCATAGGGGGCTCCTGCTCCTGGTATTTCTGCTGGTGATGCGATGATGTAATCTGTAGTGTTACGGAGCTCGTAAGCCACTTCTACGTTCTGGAAAGCACAACAGTCTGCGAAGATGAATTTGAAGGTGTGTGGCAAGGCTGCAAGTGCGTCACGCATTTCTGTTATCTCCATCCATTTCGTTTCTTCTTTGTTGAGGTCTTTACCTGAATCTTGTCCGAAGGCTTTTTTGATACTTGGCGTTGAGGCTTTGGGTGTTGTTGTGTTGTGAAACAGCCATCCGTCTGCATGTCCCCATAGAACGAGGCCATACGAATCGTTGGGGTATTCTTTCATGCACCATCCCAATATTTGTTTCATTTCTTCTGAATCAGAACTGTAGAAATCGTTGTTGAATTGATAAACGGTATCAACAGGTTGTTTGGCGTTGCCGGTCAGTCTGATGATAAAAGGTTTCTCCTGTGGGGTCTGTCTGTCAACAAACACGAGAAGTCTGTCTTTGCTTCCCAGCTTTTTTGCCCCGATGATCATATCGTTGATATTGACTTGTGCGATGGATGAGAGATTATTCTCAGCAGCCATATAAACGATGACCGTTCGTCCCTGTCCATTTGATTCTGATGAGTTATCATGTGAGCATGCTGTGAACGCTAATACAGCAAGAATTGTCGTTAATAGATATTTCATAAGTTTAAATTTGTGCTATTTCGAATGCAAAGATAAGTATATTTGTGAATAAATTAGTAACTTTGCATCTAAAATTTTGAAAGATAATGGGAAAAACGTTTATATCTACACTTATATTCCTTGTTGTCACCACTTTAGACGTCATGGCACAAGACCCTTTTTTGCAATGTGAGGACACCTGTAGTCATATTCATGGAATAGATTTGAGTCATTATCAGGGTAATGTCTTTTGGGAGACTATTGGCGACAATACCAAGATGGCTTATGTCTATCTCAAGGCGACGGAAGGGGGAACCCGTATCGATGAGATGTTTGAGCGCAATATAGAAATGGCCCAGCGTTATGGATTGAAAGTGGGTAGCTATCATTTCTATCGCCCAAAGGTGGAGCAAAAGTTGCAGTTGCAGAATTTCCGTTCTCAATGTCTGCCTGACCAGCAGGATCTTATCCCTATGATTGATGTGGAGACCACAAGTGGGTTGCCGACCGATGAGTTTTGCGACTCTCTGTTCCGGTTTCTCGACTTGGTGGAAGAAGAATATGGGCAGAAGCCTTTGGTTTATACTTACCGCAACTTCTACAATAAGCATCTTTTAGGAAAACTCGACGGGTATAAACTCATGATAGCCATGTACACCGATGAAGAACCTGTTTTAGCTGACGAGCGAGACATTCATTTATGGCAATATACCGGTAAGGGGCGTATCGTGGGTATTAGCGGTTATGTTGATAAAAGCAGATTTATGGGACATCATAAGTTGCGTGAGATACGCTTTCATCATCGGAAATAGTCTTTTTGTAGTAAAACCAAGTAATAAAGAAATAAGAATCAGATATGCCAATTATCAAATGTCCTGAGTGCGGCCGTCAGGTTAGCAGTTTGGCCGCCACTTGTCCCAGTTGTGGGGTAGCTATTGCTGGTAATATTGTAAAGTGTCCCCATTGTGGAGAAATAGTATTAGCGAATCAGAATGTATGTCCGAACTGTCATACGAATATTGCGCTCAAAAGTCAGCAAGATCCTATTGCTGCAAAGAATCCTTCGGGCAGTCATCGGGTTGCGGTCGGGCAACCTTCCGTACAATCAACAGTAGGCAAGCAAGGAAATCAGACTGGAGCTCCTGCATCAGATAATGCCGCAGAAGAGCAGCCCAATCATTCTAAATCCTGGAAGTTGTTTTTGGCCTCTTTCCTTATTGCCCTTTCAATAATCTTTGTTGGTTGGTATTTTTATAATAAGACGCAACAGGATAACGAGACAGCCGCTTATGAAAATGCCATGGAGAGTAATGAACTTGCTGTGCTTCAGAATTATCTTGATATGTATCCCGAAGCACCACAGGAACGTCGCGACTCCATCATGGCCCACATAGATATTCTGAAACAGATAGAAAACGATTGGTATAATGCTCTTGCCAGTCAGTCTGCCTATGCCCTTGAACGATACATTCAAGAACATCCAGAGAGCGTTCATGCAACAGAGGCACGTATTAAGATCGATTCACTTGATTGGGTTTCTGCTGTTACTCAGAATACTTTGGAATCGTATAAGAAATATATTGAAAAGCATGCCGATGGCGAATATATTGATGATGCGAAGACGAATTTTGAAAAATGCTCCAGCATGCAAGTGTCTTCTGCCGACATCGAAATGGTTAGCGGGCTTGTACGAGCCTATTGTGCCAATAGCGCCAACCGCGAACTGCTTGCCTCTCGTGGTGTTGACCTGACGAATGCAGATATTACTTTTGCGGACGACTGGGAAGTGAAAAAGGTAGAAAATGAGACTACGGGCGAAATGGATTATCACGTAAGCGTAACCATGCAGGCTGTGCAACGTGATGCGTCCCATAGTCAGACTTTACGTTTTACAGCCACTATTGCTGCAGGTCGCCTTACAGATGTTCATGTTCAATAAAATTCGTTTAAAAATGGCATCAAAGCGTGCATATATTCAGGCCAACAAGGATTGGTTGAACAATAAAGCGAAGGAGAAAGATGTTTTGCCTCTATCCAATGGCATATATTATAAAGTTTTGGAAACGGGGAGTCCATCTGGTCTTATGCCTACTGTGAGAAGTATTGTTACGGCCCATTATACAGGACGGACCATAGACAATCGGGTCTTTGACACTAGTCGTGGTGGTGTGCCGTTGGCTTGTCGGCTATGCGATCTTATCCAGGGATGGATTGTTGCTATGCAACAGATGCATGTTGGGGACAAATGGGAAGTGTATATCCCTGCAGAAATGGGATATGGGAAATTTTCCCAACCAGGGATTCCTGCCGGTTCTACTCTGATATTTGAGATAGAACTGTTGGCTTGTGATTGAAAGTTGCTGACGTTGATGGCAGAGAAGTGATTTCAAACTAACAAATGGGCTGATCATGGGCAAACAAGGGCTAAACATGATAAAAGTGAAGGTGAATCATGTCGCGAAAGGAGTGCAAACAGAAAAATAAGATGTACTTTTGTTGGCAATTTTAATAACATACTAATGAAAGAAACAACTCAGAATATTATAAATATACAACACGTCACCAAAAGGTTTGGCGAGAAGGTGGCACTTGCCGACATCAATCTCTACGTCCGTAAAGGTGAGTTTATGACCATTTTGGGACCATCAGGATGTGGTAAAACCACCTTGCTTCGCCTGTTGGCAGGATTCGAAACAGCTACAGAGGGAGTTATCTCTTTTGACGGTACTGACATTACCAACACACCACCTTATAAACGCAATGTCAATACGGTATTTCAGAAATATGCATTATTTCCACATCTTAACGTCTATGATAATATAGCTTTCGGATTGAAGTTGAAAAATACGCCTAAAGCCGAAATCATGCCGAAAATAAAAGCTGCGTTGAAGATGGTAAACATGAGCGATTATGAATATCGTGATGTCAACTCCTTGTCGGGAGGACAGCAACAACGTATTGCTATCGCCAGAGCTATTGTCAACGAACCAGAGGTGCTTCTGTTGGATGAACCGTTGGCGGCTCTTGATCTGAAAATGCGGAAGGATATGCAACTCGAACTGAAAGAGATGCATGAACGGTTAGGGATTACTTTCGTTTACGTTACCCACGACCAAGAAGAAGCCCTTACGCTGAGCGACCGTATCGTGGTGATGAGTGAAGGAGAGGTTCAGCAGATAGGAACTCCTACAGATATTTATAACGAACCGGCCAATGCCTTCGTGGCAGATTTTATAGGAGAGAGTAATATTCTTGACGGAACGATGCGCCATGATTGTCTTGTTACTGTGGCAGAAAAAGACATCGCTTGTGTGGATAAGGGATTCTTGATTGATGAACAAGTGGATGTGGTGATACGACCTGAAGATGTTGAGATGACAACCAATACGGCTGAAGCCCAGTTCGTTGGACAGGTTACCTCGTCCATATTCAAAGGCGTACATTATGAGATGTTGGTGGTAACCGACAACGGATACGAACTGCTGGTTCAGAATTACAAACACTTCGAAGTGGGGCAGACTGTGGGTATGAATATCACTCCAGACAATATTCATATTATGCGGAAGGATTGTACCGCCAATATTTATCGGGCGAAGGTGAATGCTCCGGACGTGGTGGAATTTCTCGGACAGGAATTCCGGTTGTCACTTCCAGAACGGCTGCAGAACGCATACGCAATTGATGTGAAAGTTGCGTTTGATGCCGTTGAATTGTTTGATAACGAGCAAGACGGAACATTTACGGGCGATATTTGTTTTATACTCTATAAAGGAAATCACTACCATCTTACCATAGATACCGATTGGGGCGAAAAACTCTATGTTGACACACAAGACGTGTGGGATTTGGGCGATCATGTTGGCATTACCATACAGAAAGTGGAATGTGGCGAGATGAAGTATGAAGCAGTTCCCTGACAACAATACCAGAAAGACAATGGAGAAAAGAAGGATAAAGCTAATGGTTTCCAGGCAGAGTTGGACGATGCCCTATGCTATTTTTGCAGCCATTTTTGTCGTACTGCCTTTGCTGCTTATTGTAGCCTTTGCTTTTACCGATGAAGAAGGGTGTTTCACACTTTATAATTTTCAGAAGTTCTTGACCCATCCGGAAGCCATTAATACCTTTGTCTATTCTATCGGAATAGCCTTTGTCAATACGCTGATCTGTATAGCGCTTGGATATCCGGCAGCCTATATTTTGGCGCAGACCAAGATGAAATATTCTTCTACGATAGTGATGCTCTTTATTCTTCCCATGTGGGTGAATGTGCTGGTACGTACGTTGGCAACGGTTGCTTTATTCGACTTTGTTGATATTCCCCTGGGTGAAACAGCATTACTTTTTGGTATGGTCTATAATTTCATACCGTTCATGATTTATCCCATTTATAATACGTTGCAAAAGATGGACCGTAGCTATCTTGAGGCTGCGGAAGATTTGGGCGCCTCGCCCTTCCAACGTTTCTACAAAGTGGTTTTGCCACTTTCCATGCCTGGTGTGGCAAGCGGAATACTGATGGTTTTCATGCCAACGATCTCCACCTTTGCCATCTCCGAACTGTTGACCATGAACAATATAAAATTGTTTGGAACAACAATTCAAGAGAATATCAACAACTCTATGTGGAATTATGGTGCCGCGCTTTCGCTTATCATGCTCTTCCTCATAGGAGCATCTACATTTATTGCTGGTGACGATGCCAGCCAGGAAGGAGGCATCAGATGATTAAACGCATACTTTGCCAGGGCTACCTGTGGCTGTTGCTCTTGCTCCTCTATGCCCCAATTATCATCATAGTAGTATTCTCGTTTACCGAGGCTAAGGTTATGGGAAACTGGACGGGATTTTCCACTCAGCTGTACCGGAATCTTTTTTCGGATAATGTACATCACTCCTTAACGGCTGCATTTATTAACACGGTAAGCATCGCACTCATCACCGCAACCGTATCAACAGTTTTCGGTACCATCACAGCCATAGGTATCCATAATCTGCGCAATAGGCGCATTCGGCGAGCTATTTCTTTTGTCAACACCATCCCCATCCTTAATGGTGATGTGATTATTGGTATTTCGCTCTTTTTACTCTTTATTACGTTGGGCATCCCGCAAGGCTATACTACTGTTGTTCTGTCGCATATCACCTTTTGTCTGCCTTATGTCATCCTGTGTGTCTTGCCACGTTTGAAGCAGATGAATCCGAATCTTTATGAGGCAGCACTCGATTTGGGTGCATCGCCCATGCAGGCACTCCGCAAAATCATTATCCCTGAAGTCTTACCAGGAATGGTGTCGGGCTTCATGCTTGCCGTTACGATGAGTATTGATGATTTTGCCGTTACTATCTTTACCATTGGTAATGAAGGTCTTGAAACTCTTTCCACCTACATTTATGCCGATGCAAGAAAAGGAGGCCTGACTCCAGAGTTGCGTCCGCTTAGTACTATTATCTTTGTTGTTGTGCTGCTCATGCTTGTAGCGCTTAATCGAAGAAAAGTGAAGAGTGAATCAAATACCTGAATATAAGAGACTGTACTGTTGACAATGAAGAAAATAAACTCGATAATTTGTTCGTTGATGCTCTCGTTGCTGTTGCTGACATCTTGCTATAATAGCGAAAACAGAGAGGAAATACTCAAGGTCTATAATTGGGCAGATTATATCGATGAGAACGTTTTGACTGATTTCCCAAAATGGTATGAAGAGCAAACGGGAAGAAAGGTGCGAATCATCTTTCAGACATTTGATATCAACGAGGTCATGCTTACCAAAATCGAGCGGGGGCATGAAGACTATGATGTGGTGTGCCCGTCAGAATATATTATTGAACGTATGTTGCGCAAGAATCTGCTCTTGCCGATAGATACTTGTTTTGGAAAAACTCCCAATTATATACGGAATATTTCCCCCTATATCATTCGGCAGATTGATGCAACAAGTAATAACGGGCGTGTGGCTCACCATTATGCCGTGCCTTATATGTGGGGAACTTGTGGCATCTTGTATAATAAAGCGTATGTAGATAGAAAAGACGCCCAAACGTGGGGGACGTTGTGGAATAGCAATTATCGCAACCGTTTACTTATGAAAGACTCCTATCGTGATTCCTACGGAACAGCACTCATTTGGGCACATCACAAGGAAATTGCTTCAGGAAAATTGAGCGTAACCCAACTGATGAATGATTATTCTCCAGAAGCCATCAAAACTGTGGAACGGGAATTGAAGGCTATAAAACCTAATATTGAAGGATGGGAGTCTGATTTTGGCAAGGAAACGATGACCAAAGGAAAGTCATGGCTGAATATGACGTGGAGCGGAGATGCTGTCTGGGCTATTGAAGAGGCGGGTAAAGTGGGAGTCGCTCTGGGGTACGAAGTTCCTCGCGAAGGAAGTAATGTTTGGTTTGACGGATGGGTTATTCCCAAATATGCACGTAATCCGAAAGCCGCAGCTTATTTTATCAACTACCTATGTCAACCCAAGGTGGCTCTTGCAAATATGGAGACAACGGGGTATGTCAGTAGTGTGGCAACTCCAGAAATTCTGGCGCAAATGAGTGATAGTGTGGAATATCCGGAAACAGTCAATTTAGGTTATTTCTTTGGAAAAGACGCACATAAGGCGCACCTCAATCCTATTATGTATCCAGACAGTCAGGTGGTATCCCGATGCGCTATGATTCATGATGCAGGCGAACATACGGCAGAGGTGCTCGACATGTGGTCAAAAGTAAAAGGAGATAATCTTGGAGGGGGACTTGCGGTATTCCTTCTGACTGCTGTTGCCATACTTACAGTTGTTGTGGTCATACGCAAATATGAACACAACAAGCACCGCAGACTTTCACGCAAACACCGTCGACGTCATGTAATCCGCTTGTAAATGGCATCGTGAACTGCGAATTAGCCAAAAAGAACAGTATTTTGTTCCCAATAATCATTAAAATATTTTGTGTTCTGCTCACTTTTTTATACCTTTGTACATTGAAATTGAAGTGGCGAAATGCGTCAGAGGCCACGAAAACGGCCTTAAACGCGATTTTGCACAAAAATGACGAAAACAAAAAACAATTAAATAATGGATCAAACTATCGACAACGACAGAATCCTTAAAATTAACATCGAAGAAGAGATGAAGTCGTCATATATTGACTACTCCATGTCGGTTATTGTAGCACGAGCCCTTCCAGATGTTAGAGACGGATTCAAACCTGTTCATCGCCGTATCCTTTATGGTATGATGAATGTAAACAACGTATCAACTCAACCTTATAAGAAATGTGCACGTATCGTTGGTGAGGTGCTTGGTAAATACCACCCCCACGGAGACTCTTCTATCTATGGCGCACTTGTGCGCATGGCGCAAGATTGGAACCTTCGTTATACGTTGGTTGACGGTCAGGGTAACTTTGGTTCGGTGGATGGAGACTCACCTGCTGCCATGCGTTACACAGAGTGCCGACTTTCGAAAATGGGTGAGCATATCATGGATGACCTTGATAAGGACACCGTAGATATGACCAACAACTTCGACGACTCCCTCCAAGAGCCTACCGTAATGCCTACCAAGATTCCTAATCTGTTGGTTAATGGCGGTAACGGTATTGCCGTGGGTATGGCCACCAATATGCCTACCCATAACCTGAATGAGGTGATTGACGGATGCTGTGCATATATTGATAATCCAGACATTGATGTGGATGGACTTATGGAATACATCCCTGGACCCGATTTCCCAACAGGAGCATACATCTATGGTCTGCAGGGCGTGAAAGATGCATATGCAACTGGTCGCGGACGTATTGTAATGCGTGCAAAGGCTGAAATTGAGACCGGTGAAACCCATGATAAAATTGTGGTAACAGAAATTCCTTATGGTGTCAATAAGGCTGATCTTGTTAAATATATTGCCGACTTGGCCAATGAACACAAGATAGAAGGTGTTGCCAATGTTAACGACGAGTCTGGCCGACAGGGTATGCGTATCGTGGTAGATTGCAAGCGTGACGCTAATGCCAATGTACTGCTCAACAAACTGTTCAAGATGACTGCTCTGCAGAGCAGTTTCTCTGTCAATACCATCGCGCTTGTCAATGGTCGTCCTCGCCTGCTGACACTCAAGGATTGTGTGAAGTACTTCGTAGAACATCGTCACGATGTGACCATACGTCGCACCAAATACGATTTGAAGAAAGCACAGGAGCGCGCACATATTCTTGAAGGATTGATTATTGCTGTCAACAATATCGATGAGGTCATTCATCTGATTCGTCAGAGCAAAACGCCAAGCGATGCGCAACGCGCTTTGGAACAGCGTTTTGAACTTGATGAAATGCAGTCGAAAGCAATCGTTGACATGCGTTTGGCACAACTCACAGGATTGCGCGTGGATCAGCTCCATCAGGAGTATGATGATATTATGAAACTCATTGCCGACTTGGAGGAAATCCTGAACAATCCTGAGCGTTGTAAGGAAGTGATGAAAGAGGAACTCCAGGAAGTGAAGGAAAAATATGGAGACGAGCGTCGTACCGTAATCATTCCATTTGATCATGAGTTTAATGCAGAAGACTTCTATCCAGACGATCCTGTGGTGATTACCATTTCGCACATGGGGTACATCAAGCGCACGAAACTTGACGAATTCCACGAGCAAGGACGTGGTGGAGTGGGAGCCAAGGCTGCCCGACATCGTGACAACGATTTCACAGAGTATATTTATCCTGCCACTATGCACAACACGCTTCTCTTCTTTACTCGTAAGGGACGTTGCTATTGGCAGAAATGCTATGAAGTGCCCGAGGGCGACAAGAACTCGAAGGGACGTGCCATCCAGAACATGCTCAACATCGAGTCTGACGACGCTATTAATGCTGTACTCCGCGTGAAAAACTTCAACGATGAGGAATTCCTCAAAACACACTTTGTGGTGTTTGCCACCAAGAAGGGTATCATCAAGAAGACTTGTCTTGAAGCATATCGCCATCAGCGTGCTATCGGTGTGAAGGCTATCAATATCAACGATGATGATGAAGTGGTTGCAGTACGTCTGACCAATGGTCATAACGAATTGCTGCTGGCAAACCGAAACGGACGTGCTGTACGTTTCAATGAAGATCAGGTACGCACAATGGGACGTGTCTCTACCGGTGTTATCGGTATGCGACTTGACGAAGGAGATGACGAACTCGTAGGAATGGTATGCGTCAACGATCCACAGACAGAGTCTATCATGGTTGTCTCAGAAAACGGTTATGGAAAACGTTCCGATGTAGAAGACTATAGAAAGACTTCACGTGGAGCTAAGGGTGTGAAGACTCTTGCCGTGACCGAAAAAACTGGTCGCCTTGTAGCCATCAAGGTGGTAACCGACGAGAATGATCTGATGATTATCAATAAAAGCGGTATTCTTATTCGTCTTAAAGTTGCCGATGTACGAATCATGGGACGTGCTACCCAAGGTGTACGTCTTATCAACCTTACCAAGAAAAACGATACAATCGCTTCCGTATGTAAGGTTGATAGCAATGCCGATGAAGATATCGAAACCGAAGAGGTGGATGTGAATGACGATGAGGCATAATAGCTTGAAAAAAGGAAAAAGTATAAAATAACAGTTTAATTAATAATTAAAGCTTATGAAAAAATTATTTGTAATGGCAATGATGTGCATCGCAAGCGGTGCTGCATTTGCTGGGGACAGCCCCGAATTGAAGGCTATCCTGAAGGCTAAGACTTACGATGAGGCTGCAAGTCTTGTCAAAGCTGCTAATCTGCCTAATGCAGAAGAGAAAGCTAAGGCTTACAACAAATTGGTAGATTTGGCCATGTCGAAGGTTACCAAGGAAACTGGTACTATTGCAGAGAACCAGTTGGCAGAGCAGATGAAGACCGGTAAAGTGGAGCAATACGATACACTCGGACTTGCTGATGCTATCTGCAATGCAATCAACGACGCTATCGAGTGTAACAAATACGATCAAGAGCCCAACGCCAAAGGCAAAGTAGCTCCTAAGTTTGCAGAGAAGAATGCTCAGCGTATATGGTCTGTACGTACTCATCTTGTAAATATCGGTCAGGATGTTTCACGTTCAGGAAACGATGCTGCTGTGCTGAAATATTGGGGCGCATTCCTCGATTCATCAGCTGATCCCCTTTTCGCTTCACAGGAACATGAGTCACAGAAGGCTTATTTCGGACAGGTTGCATTCTTCGCCGGTCGCTATGCTGCCCAGGCAAAGGATATGACTCGTGCAAATAAATACCTCGATATGGCTATGGAAGATCCCGAACAGAAGACTGAAGCTCTGAATCTGAAACTGTATCTTGGTCGTAGCGAACTGAAGACCAAGCAGGACTCTCTTCAGTATATTGAAACCTTGAAGGATCTTTATGTGAAGAACCCAGAAAATGCTGTCGTACTTGATGGTCTTTATATCATGTATGGTGAGATGAAAGACAGAAAAGCTCAGGATGCTTTGCTCGACAATCACTTGGCTAAATATCCTAACGATTTCACAGCTCTTGCAGACAAAGGTATGCTTCTCGCTATTGACGACAACGATCCTAAAGCTGGTGCAGAATGGCTGCGTAAGGCAATTGCTGTAAACGACAAAAATGCTGTGGTACAGTACTATCTTGGAACTTGTTTGATTGTTCAAGCTGGAAATACTGAAGATACGAATGCTCGCAAGGCACTCTTCCAGGAGGCTGTAAAGGCACTTGATGCTGCCAAGGAAATTGATCCAGACAAGGCGCAGGTACGTTGGGGCTACAACCGTTACCAGGCATATTACGGCCTTTATGGTGCAGACGATCCCAAAACAAAGGCTGCAGAAGCAGAAGCAAAATAATTAGACAATACTATAGCAGATGAAGAAGCAACGCTTGCTTGCCTTGTTTCTCTTGCTGCTCTCCTTTATACCGTGCCTGCAGGCTCAGAAGAAAGAGCTTGGTCAGGCACGGTCTTATATCAAGAGTGGCAAAGATTATGACAAGGCGGAAAAACTCATGACAGACCTGCTTCAGAAAGACTCTACGTGTCATACGAATGAAAAAGTCTATCTGATGTGGTTTACTTCTGTCTTGAAACAATACGAAGCGGCCAACGAAAAATTGTATCTTAAACAGAAATACGATACAGCGGCCTTCTTCGGATTGACTCACCGTCTATATGCCATTGCTGAGTCGCTCGATTCAATAGATGTGGCAGAACATGGTGGAAAGAAACCGCGTTTGAAGTATCGGGAGGGTCATGCGCGTTTGCTCAACCAGCTTCGTCCCAACCTCTATTTCGGCGGAACCTATCATGTAGGTAAGGGTAATTATAAAGAGGCAATACGCTTCTTTGAAACCTATTTGGAAGCCGACAACCAACCACTTTTCCAAGGATATAATTATTCTTCAAAAGATTCCAGAATGCCACAGGCGGCCTATTGGGCTGTCTATTCGGCTTACAAATTGAATGATGCCGACAAGGTGTTGCACTATGCTCCTATGGCGATGGCTGACACTGCAAAGACCGCCTATACGCTGTTGCATGTGGCTGAGGCTTACGAATGGCAACGGAATGATTCGGCTTATCTCGCAACTCTTGACGAGGGGTTCGTGCGTTTCCCAGAACATCCTTATTTTTTTCCACATTTGGAAGACTATTATACGGGGAATGGTAATTTTGAGATGGCGCTGAAATATGCAGAACGTGCTCTTGAGGTAAATCCACAGAACACTATCTTCCAATTGGCCAAAGCCACGTCTCTGCTTAATCTTGAACGTTATGATGAGAGTGTGCGGATCAGCGAGCGGCTTATTGCCGATTGTGATACGATGCCGGAACCATACTATACGATAGGGTCTGCTTATCTAAATCAGGCTTTGACAATGGAAACGGGAGTGAAGGCACGCGACAACAAAACGAAGATTCGTGAATTTTATATCAAAGCGCGGCCTTATATGGAGGCTTATCGCAAACTTGCACCTAATGAGAAAAAGAAATGGGCTCCTGCACTTTACCGTATTTATCTCAACCTCAATATGGGGAAGCAGTTTGAGGAAATTGACCACTTGATGCATGATTGATAACCAGATCAGATCTTTAGGTATTAGTAGTTGATCAGAACTTCAAAGATTGGGATAATAGTAATCCTTATAGTTTGAAAACATTTATGGAAAGACGAGGCTTGCTAACCATAGCATGCCTCGTCTTTGGTAGGTATACGCGGCATGGGCATTGGCTAATGGGCGAAGTGTAGATTCATGATAATGTATTAGTAGAAACATATAATAGGGTGAAGGGGGCTTCGTTGAGAAGTCAATTCTGAAACTGAAATAATAAAAGTGATTTGACGCCTTGTCGATATTTACCTTAGTAGTCTTTTACTTCTCCTATCAAGTTCCCTTTGTTTCTGTATGGTTATGGGACTCAATTGGGACTCACTTGGGATTTTGTTAGGAATTACTGTTTTTGTATGTGAAAGGAATATGTTGTGTGATGATGGACGATAAGGTAATTGTCAAAGAAATATTCGATTAAACTCGTAGCGTCGAGAATAAAAAATTCTCTTACGCATTACAGTATTACAGTATTACAGTTTTTGAAAACGGATTTTTTTACCAGTTTGAATGCGATTTTGATATCTTTAAGATGGCAAATTTACTATTAACTCATCGTATTTGCTCCTTGAAATCTGTAATACTGTAATAACTGTAAATTTTGAAAATGTAAATAAAATGACTTCTTTTGTGTATTGGAGTAATCCTTTGATGATATAATACGGACTGTAATAGGATAGAAAAACGAGGCATACTTGATTACAGTATGCCTCGTTTTTGAAAGTTATTATTTATTGTTATTTAGTGTGTCGATCCATGAAGATTTGTACGGCAGTATTGCCCATTTGTTTGGCCTTCTGTAGATTGGCCATTCCATCTTTTTTATTATCTGACAGCCATTGTGCTGCGCCAAGGAAATAATAGCCGTCGCTTTCGTCTGGTGCCAATGTGATGAGTTGTTGTGAGGCTTCAATAGCTTCTTTGTACATGGCAACTCTTACCAGAAGTGCTGCTTTTTCTGCTAGGTATAGTGTGGCTTGAGGAGCTAGTTCTACTGCCTTGTCTATGTCGCTGAGAGCTTGTTGGTAAAGGCGTCCTGCCACTTCCGACTGTTCTCTCATATAATAGAATGGTGCGTCGAGTTGGGCAACCATTAGAGTGCCATATTCGTTATAGTCGGCAACAGCCAAACGGTATTTTCCTGCGTCATGTCTGGCTTGTGCGCGTGCTAGAAGAAATGGTGCAGCTTCTTTCAAATACGGTTTGTTGTATAGAGCTACTGCACTATCGAGGAGTGCAAGTTGCTGTACGGTATCTTTCTTCTGAGCTTTGCATAGTGAGGCGGCATAGAAGATGTCTGCACTTCTGAGGTCGCTGTTTGTCAACTTCATATAGAGGTCACCGGCTTCGTCGTATTTCCCTTGTGTATATAGAATTTGAGCTTCCTGTTGCATATAAACGCTTTGTGGTTCTGTCTTGTAGGCTTCGCGTGCTTCTGCAAGTGCCTTGTCGAGAGTCCAAGGGGCAAAAGTTTTTTTATCGTTGCTCTGGAGGCAGTATTGTAATACCGTTTGTGCATACTGATAGTGTGCATCAGCTTTGTTGCTTCCCATCTTCACAGCTTGTTGAAGGTATTTGTCGGCCTCTTCATAGCTTTCGTTGCTGATGGCAATTCTTGCTAGATTGACGTAGCCGTCGGCTGATTCGGGAAACTGTTTCACGAAACGTCTGACGTAATCTGTGTATTTTTGCGTCTTGAAAGCGTTGCGTGCAACGAATAGTGTCAGTAGTGCATCGTTGATGTCTGAGGGAATGGCAATATCGATGTTTGTAGCTTGTATTGCAGGATCATTGAAACTTAATCCGTTAAGTTTCAGGTTTGCCGCAAATGGTGCAGAAACAGCATAGGCATCGGCCTGTTTGGTATTTGAAGATGGTTGGATGAGTCCTATGAGTTCTCCTTTATCGTTCATTACTGGTGAACCGTTTTCAATATTAGATGCTGTTGTCTGGATATTGTAGTAACGGTACGATTCCATGAATGTTTCCCCACTTTTAACAGAGGCTTTGATTGTTCCTGGTTTTTTGTTGGCAGAGTAGGGTAGAATCCATACTTCTGATCCGTCTGTGGCTTGAGATTCTGCAATGTTTATGGCGTTGGCTTTTTTGGTCTGTACTCTGAATTTTGCCACATCGTACATTTCGTTTGCACCCATGAGATTCTCAACGGTCCATTCCTTTCCTGTGGCGTCGATAACCACAGCTTTTTGTGCACCTCTGAATGGTGTGTAACTGCTGATTGCCTCTCCATCTTCTGTAATAAACACACCTGTAGTGCTTGCAAGAAGACTACCGTCTGTTGCGAAGGTTTTGAGCGTGAATACACTTTTTGTTGCTTTTGCAGCCCATGATGGTGTTTGTGCATTTGTTGTGGTCAATGCCATGAAGGCAAGGATGAAAGCTATAGTTTTCCTTTTGTATGATATCAGTATTTTCTTCATATTCTTGTTTTTTTATGCTTTGGTTATGAGTGTCTCAACAGTTGTCTTGCATTAGCGATGGCGGCTTCAGAAACGTCGCTACCGCTTAGCATCTGTGCAATTTCATTAACTCTTTCTTCTTCGTTGAGTCGTTGCATTTTGCTGATGGTTCCTTGGGTACTTTCCTGTTTCGATACTTTATAGTGTACAGTTCCGAGTGCTGCAATCTGCGGTAGGTGTGTGATGGATATGACTTGTCGGTCCTTGTCTCCCATTTCCTGCATGATTTCAGCCATGCGTTCTGCAATTTTTCCACTTACTCCAGTATCTATTTCATCGAAGATGATGGTTGGTAGTTTGACAGCTCCGCTAATCATGGCTTTCAGCGAGAGCATGATGCGTGCTATTTCTCCTCCCGATGCTACGTGAGCAATGGGTTGGAGCGGACTTGATGTGTTGGCGCTGAATAGAAAAGCTACTTCATCGTGTCCGTCACGTCTGAGTGTAGTGGTATTGATGCTGATTTTGAATTGGAGTTTTGGCATTCCAAGTGCTGTGAGTCGTTCGTGCATTTGCTTCTCTATAATTGTTGAAGCCTTTTGTCGTTTCTGTGAGAGCTTTGATGCTAGTTTCTCGCAGTTGTCATGAAGTTGCTTGATTTCATTTCTCAACGTATCGAGTGCTTCGTCTCCGTTCTCCATATCTTGCAGTTGTGCGGCATATTTGTTTCGCAACTCTATGAGTTCTGCTACAGTATCTACATGATGTTTGTTTTGCAACGAGTAGAGTGTATCGAGTCTTTTTTCTATCTGTTCTTGTTCTGCAGGGTCGAATTCCACATTTGACAATTGGTATTCCATGTCCTGTGCCAAGTCTTTGACTTCAATATAACATGCTTGTATGCGTTCTGTCCATGCTGTGGCTTCGGGCAGGATGTTGCAGATGGAGTTGAGTGCGCTTAGAGCTTTTCTCAACTGTGGCTCTGTTCCATATTCTTCTGCGGTTAGACAATTGTTGGCGGTGAAGAGTGATGTCTTGATGTCTTCGCTGTGTGCCATCATATCGCGTTGTTGCTCAAGTTCTTCAAGTTCACCTTCCTGTAGTTGAGCATCTTGCAGTTCGTTATATTGGAATTGTATGAAGTCTTGATTTTGTCTGTTCTGTCTGATTTGTTCTTCCAATTCGTGGAGTTCGTGCTGTTTTTTCTGCAAGCGTTCATATTGGGCAGCATAGTCTCCGAGCAGAGTTTGGTTTTCTGCAAGAATATCTACCACCTCCATTTGGAAGTCCTGTTTTCCGAGCAGCAGATTCTGATGTTGTGAGTGCACATCTACTAATTGTTCTCCGAGTTCTTTGAGTAGCGAGAGTGAAACAGGTGTGTCGTTGATGAATGCTCTGCTTTTTCCGGCAGCAGTCAGTTCCCTTCTGACGATGCAATCTTGAGCATCGTAGTCAATATCATTTCGTTCGAAAAACTCTTTCATCTTGTATTTTTCCAAGTTGAAATGAGCCTCTATGACGCATCTGTCTGTACCTTGCTTGATGGATTTTGTGTCCGCCCTTTGTCCCAAGAGTAATCCTATGGCTCCGAGTATAATGCTTTTTCCCGCGCCAGTTTCTCCTGTGATGACAGAAAAACCTGTTTCGAACTCCATGTCAAGCAGGTCAATGAGTGTAAAGTTTTTGATGTATAATCGTTTAAGCATGATGCATTACATTTTCATTTTTACTCTTTTATTTTCTCCCATGCATTGTTTTGCGAAGCATTGATATCTGTGAGCAGATTGTATATCTCTTCGCGCTCTTTTGCCGTACCTTTTCCTTGGAAGATGTTGGTCAGTTCGTCGCGCTTGTAGTCGGTCCATATTTGTGGCATTCTGCTCATCATTTTGTTTTGGTGTGCTTGTTTGAGGAGTTGTAGTGCGCTGCTGATGGTTTTTCTTGCCCTTTCAGTATTGGTAACCATCTGATCGAGTCCTTTTCGATAGTATTCGTATTGCAGTTGGCGAATGGGGCGCATAGGTTCATCGAGATAGTCGCTAATGATGCTGTATCTGTTTCTGTCGTTGTCGAATGCTTTCCATCCTGCAAATCCCAATGACTGAGCGTTGTTGACCAACAGGTAACATTGTTGCAACACATCTGTTCCCCCCATTGGTGAGAAGGTGTCGAGATCTATTCCTATGATGAGGTAGGCGTAATAGGCCATGAGCGCTGTGAGTTGATGGTCTATTGTTTCGGGGTGAAAATTGAGTTGGTCGTATTCTGCATAATCAAAGTTGAAGTCAGTATCTTGATTGCTGTAGATGGTTGTGGTGTATGTTGATCCATAAACCGGTCTTATTGCCTGTATATTGGCTGTTGCTTCCATCCTTCCTGTGCTTTTGTCGTATTTGCCGACGGTGATGTTAAATACACAGTTGATGCGCTCTTTCTTATCAAACTGGAGGTCAGTCCATTGCCTGTCGTTGACAAATTGCTGGAGTGATTGTTCCAGTTGTTTGAATACACGTTCATCAGTTCCTTGCACCTGCGCATGGTTTATACTGACGCGTGCTTGTAGTTCTTGGGCTTTGATTTCTCCCCAGCAAGCAGCGACAATCAGTATGACCATTATGCGCCAGTGTTTCATATAATCTCCTCCAGTTCGTTGACGATATCGATGGCAACTTCTTGTTTGTTTTTCTTCCCGAACTCCTTTTGTTCCTCTCTTGTGACGATGCAGATTTTGTTCTGGTCAGATTTGAAACAAGTACCTTCATTTCTCAATGAGTTGAGCACGATGAAATCGAGGTTCTTGCGCACGAGCTTATCTTGTGCATGAGCCATTTCGTTGTTTGTCTCAAGTGCAAAGCCCACAAGTCTTTGCCCTTCTTTTTTCATTTTTCCGAGTTGGGCAGCGATATCATGGGTAGGCTTGAGCCTAATGACGAGGTCATCTTTTTCTCGCTTTATTTTCTCTTGGGCCATGTTTTCTGGCTTGAAGTCTGCCACTGCTGCACATAGAATTGCAGCATTTGCCTGTTTAAAATGTTCGACAGTAGCTTCATACATTTCTTCGCAGCTTTCCACGTCAATACGATTGATAGCGGAATGTGGTGTTTCCAGTGAAACTGGGCCGGCAACGAGTGTGACATTCGCTCCTCTTAATGCACATTCTCTAGCGAGTGCAAATCCCATTTTTCCGCTTGAATAGTTGCCGATAAACCTCACGGGGTCTATCTTTTCGAATGTGGGACCTGCGGTGATGAGAATGTTTTTGTTTTGCATGGAGCTCTGTGTGTTAAGTGCGCTGTCGAGGAAATCCACGATGCGTTCAGGCTCTTCCATGCGTCCTTTTCCTTCCAAGCCTGATGCCAAAAATCCGCTTTTGGGTTCGATAATGGTATGGCCGAAGGATTGTAGGCGTTTCATATTGTCCTGTGTGGTAGGATGTTTGTACATGTCGAGATCCATGGCAGGAGCAATAAACACAGGGGCTTTCATTGACAGATAGGTGGTAATGAGCATGTTGTCTGCCACTCCATTTGCCATTTTTCCCAGGGTTGAAGCGGTACAGGGAGCTATGAGCATAGCATCAGCCCAGAGTCCGAGTGTAACGTGCGAGTTCCATGTTCCGTCACGTTGCGAGAAGAATTCGCTGATGACTGGTTTTTGAGTGAGTGCCGATAGTGTGATGGGAGTGATAAATTCTTTTCCAGCAGGAGTAATGACCACTTGTACTTCAGCGCCTCTTTTAATCAGTCCTCTTATGATGAGACATGCTTTGTAGGCTGCGATAGATCCTGTGATGCCTAATACTATTTTTTTTCCTTTAAGCATTTATTATCGTGTTAAATTGGAAGCTTCGCGCAATCTGATGCGTGTCAGCACTTGTTTGGTATTGTTGGTGAAGTCTCCTTGCATAATCCAGCTATAGTAGCCCGGATCGATATTGAGTACGGTAGTTACGGGGGTTCCTTTGTATTTACCGAAGTTGAACATTTCAGTCATAATGGGGTTACCGTCTTTATCGAGTATGTTTTTTCCTGCTCGGTCTTTCAGTTCTCCCCAAACAATTCGTCCGGCAAAATCCACGTTGTTGTTCATACGTGAGAATTCTGCGAGAAACTTCATGTCGTTCTGTAGTATGCGCTCTGGCTCTTCCTGTCGCTCTGCGGTGTACATGTCGAGTTCGCCTTGTAACACTCTGTATGTTGCCTCTGTGTCTTCGTCGGCGCGGTGTGCGGTGAAGTCTTCTTCCATTTTTCTTCCGCAATAGAATTTATAGGCTGCAGCCAAGTTTCTACGCTCCATTTTGTGGTAAATGGTTTGTACGTCAATCATGTTTCGTTTTGAAAAGTCGAAGTCGATATTGGCGCGCAGAAATTCTTCTGCAAGAAGAGGTACGTCGAAGTGATTGGAGTTGTAACCAGCGATGTCGCTGTCAGCGAAAATTTTATTGATGGTCTGGGCTATTTCCTTGAAAGTGGGTTGTCCTTGTACATCTTCATTGCTGATGCCTGTGAGTTGTACGACGACGTCAGGAATGGGTTTCTCTGGGTTGACGAGATAGTTTCCTCTTTCTTCTCGTCCGTCAGGGAATACCTTGATGTAGGATATCTGTATGATTCGGTCTTTGACGATGTCTAATCCTGTTGTTTCAAGATCAAAGATGACAAGTGGTTTCTGTAAGTTGAGTTTCATGATGGTTGTATTTAATAGATATAAAAAAGGCGATTGATAACCGCGCGCTTGCTACTCGTAATTCCGAGCGTGCTATACTATTGCGCTACGATTACCAATCGTCCGTTGTGTCTTATCAGTCGTTGAGGAGCATAGGCATCATCAGCATGAGCACGTCTTGCCCTTCTGGCTGTTCTGATGGAATGACGAGTCCTGCACGGCTTGGGTCAGCCAATTGTATGATAACCTCTTCGCAATCGAAGTTGGTAAGTATTTCGATGAATGCTGATCCTTTGAATCCAATGCTCATGGGCTGTCCGTTGTAGTCGCAAATCATGCGTTCGGTAGCTGTCTTTGAGAAGTCGAAATCTTCTGCGTCGAGCTGTAGGGTGCTTCCTTCTACATGGAATCGGATAAGGTTGCTTGAGTCGTTGGCAAAAGGTTGTACGCGGCGAAGAGCTGCGAGTAGAGCCAGCCTGTCAACGGTTAGCGTGTTGGTGTTGTTCTGTGGAATTACAGAATTGTAGTTTGGATAACGTCCTTCAATCAGTCGGCATGAGAGTCTTCCATCACCGTAGTTGATTTCCGCATTGCGTTCGTTGAATTTGATTTCTACGTCACCTCCATCCTTCTGCAACAGGTTTTTCAGCAGGCCAGCAGGTTTTTTGGGGAGAATAAATGATGCAGGCTGTTCGCTTTGTACGGTGAATACTTTGTTGCGAACGAGTTTGTGACCGTCTGAAGCCACCACAGCGAGATGTTCAGGAGTGAGATCAAAGTATATTCCGTTCATTACCGGTCTGAGTTCGTCTTGAGCTGTTGCGAAGAGAGAACGGTTGATGTTGTCGGCAAGCACGTTGCTTGGCATCACGATGGTGTTTATTCCTTCTGTGATAGGTTGGCTCTGTGGGTATTCGTCTGCATTCTCCACAGGCAGCGAGAAAAGGCCGTTTTGGTAACTGATCTTTGCGATGTTATCCTGAAGGTTGACATCGAATGTGATCGGCTGCTCTGAGAATCCCTTGATGGCTTCGAGCAAGTCATGGTTGTTGATGGCGAAACGACCGTTTGCGTCGCTTTCGGTCAGTTCCATCTGTGTGTTGATGACATTCTCGCTGTCAGAGGCTGTCAGATAGAGCACATTGTCTTGGATGTCGAACAGGAAGTCGGCCAAGATAGGCAGTGAGTTCTTGCTGTTGATGACTTTTGCGAGAGCATTGAGTTTGCTGCTGAGCGCAGTGCTTGATACTGTAAATCTCATGAATATTGTTGTTTATATGTTTTTAGCATTTTTACCGAGTACAAAAATACAAAAATAGTTGTTGACTTGCAAAAATATTTGGAGAAAAGTGTTCTTTTTAGAACTATTTTTCGTAATTTCGCAATCTGAAACATAAATTCAATAAATAAGACTAATATTACATTATGGAATTAACAGGAAAAATCATTGCCGTATTGCCGGCAAACAGTGGCGTGTCTGCACGTACAGGAAACCCTTGGATGTCTCAGGAATATGTCATTGAGGTACCGGGTCAATATCCCAAAAAGTGTGTATTCCGCATTTTCGGTGAGGATCGTATAAAACAGTTCAATATCCAGCAGGGCGAGGATCTTACTGTTAGTTTTGACATTGATGCACACGAGTACAATGGTCGTTGGTTCAATGAAATCCGTGCTTACAATGTGAACCGTGGTGTTGCCGCTGCTCCTGTGGGTGCTCCTATGGCTGGTGCTGCTCCTCAGACTGCTACATCTCCATTCCCTCCTACTCAGGAGCCTGCTGAGGGAAGTAGCGATGATCTGCCTTTCTAATAGTCTGTCGTTCACTCAAACAGATATTCGAGCAATTGACTTTGGGGTCGGTTGCTTTTTTTATATATGAGTTTGAGTTAATAGAGTAGGGCATTATGGGTATGTGGTTTAGAGTTAAGATTTCAGTCTTTCCATTTGTATCCTTCGTGTATGTTATGGGGATTCTTGGAAAGCTATCGGCTCATGGAACTACAGATTCTCTGAATATTAAATCCAGAAATCATGGGCCTATGGATTTTTTTATTTGAATTCGCAGATTGTGAACTGTTGTCTTCTATGTAATACTAAAAAGACATAGAGGATAGAGAAGAAAACAAAGCAAGTAACTTATGAATAACTTATGAATACAAAGAGAGGCTGCAACCTTATCGATTGCAGCCTCTGCTTATATTGTGGAGTGGGAGGGATTATTCACCCTTCTCCATCTGAGCCTTCAGATTGGCCAGAACGTCGAGGTCACCGAGAGTGGTGCTTGCTGCGATGTTCTCAATCTTTGGAGCGTCGTCCTTCTTAGCGGCACGAGCCTTCTTGGCTGCAGCCTTCTTCTCCTCACGCTGAGGATCCTCGAAAGTGCGGCTGTGAGAGAGGATGATGCGCTTAGAGTCCTTGTTGAACTCAATAACTTTGAAGGACAGAACCTCACCCTGAGTAGCCTGTGAGCCATCTTCCTTAACGAGGTGCTTAGGAGTAGCGAAGCCCTCTACGTTCTCGTCGAGCTGGATAACAGCACCCTTCTCGAGGAGTTCAACGATCTTACCCTCGTGGATAGAACCAACGGTGTATTTCTCCTCGAATACATCCCAAGGATTGTCCTCAAGCTGCTTGTGGCCGAGAGAGAGACGGCGGTTTTCCTTGTCGATGTCGAGAACGACAACGTCAATCTGTGCACCAACCTGTGTGAATTCAGAAGGATGTTTAACCTTTTTAGTCCATGAGAGGTCGCTGATGTGGATCAGGCCGTCAACACCTTCTTCAAGTTCAACAAATACACCGAAGTTGGTGAAGTTGCGAACCTTGGCGCTGTGTTTGCTGCCAACGGGATATTTCACTTCGATAGCCTCCCATGGATCTTCCTTGAGCTGCTTGATACCGAGTGACATCTTGCGCTCGTCGCGGTCGAGAGTGAGGATTACGGCCTCTACCTCGTCGCCAACCTTCAGGAATTCCTGAGCTGAACGCAGGTGTTGGCTCCATGACATCTCTGATACGTGGATCAGACCCTCTACACCAGGCTGGATCTCTACGAATGCACCGTAGTCGGCAATAACGACTACCTTGCCCTTCACGTGATCGCCTACCTTCAGGTTTGCATCGAGAGCGTCCCATGGATGTGGAGTGAGCTGTTTCAGACCGAGAGCAATGCGCTTCTTCTCGTCATCGAAGTCGAGGATAACGACATTGATTTTCTGATCGAGCTCTACTACCTTATGAGGATCGTCTACGCGACCCCAAGAGAGGTCTGTAATGTGGATGAGTCCGTCAACACCGCCGAGGTCAACGAATACACCGTAAGAAGTGATGTTCTTGACAGTACCTTCGAGAATCTGACCCTTTTCGAGCTTGCTGATGATTTCTTTCTTCTGAGCTTCCAGTTCGGCCTCGATGAGAGCCTTGTGTGAAACTACTACGTTGCGGAACTCCTGATTGATCTTGACAACCTTGAATTCCATGGTTTTGCCTACGAACTGGTCGTAGTCGCGTATGGGGTGAACGTCGATCTGGCTACCGGGCAAGAAAGCCTCGATGCCGAATACGTCAACAATCATACCGCCCTTAGTGCGGCACTTGATGTAGCCCTGGATGATTTCCTCGTTCTCGAGGGCTGCGTTAACACGCTCCCAGCTCTTAGAGAGGCGTGCTTTCTTGTGAGAAAGTATGAGCTGACCTTTCTTGTCCTCTGCATTTTCTACGTAAACCTCTACAACGTCACCTACTTTGAGGTCGGGGTTGTAGCGAAATTCTGATGCGGGGATGATACCGTCGCTCTTGTAGCCGATGTTTACGACTACTTCTTTCTTGTCTGCACTGATTACGGTTCCCTCTACTACCTGATGCTCGCTCACTTTGTTGAGAGTCTCATCGTAGGCCTTGTCGAGGTCTTCCTTGCTGACATTGACAGTCGTACCGTTTTCAAACTGGTTCCAGTCGAAATCGGCCAGCGGCTGTACGTTCTTTGTTAATTCTGACATAATTAAAAAAATTGTTTGTTAATTTAATAAAGTTGGACTTTATGTGAACTGTGATTGTAGGCCTATACCCACAAATCGGCTGCAAAATTACAAAAAAAATAGTTTCCTACCAAAGTTTTTTGCCGAAAGTTGTATAATATCCTTCGTTTTCTCGCCGGGATATAATAAAAACGAGCTTTATTCTGCTTATTTGGCTTAACGTGAACCCTGAACTTCGTTCTTCGTTTTTTCTCCATGGCATAACTCGAAGGAGTTCGGTTCTGCTCATTTGGCTTAACGAAAACGGTGATTTTTCTTTGTTTTATATTTATGTTATGAGCCAAGTCAAACTAAGTCTGACTTGGCTCATGTTTTTTGTCACGTATTTACGTGGTTCCTTTGTGAGTCTGCGCGGTTTTTATTGCGGTTTTCTCGTTTTTTTTTTGCTTAGTAGCTTCTGGCGATGATGACGCGTGCTTTTGAAGGCTTACCGCTGACCATATCTATGCCCGGAGTCTGCTCGTAGGCAAAAGGTACGCAGCGAATGGTGGCCTGAGTTTCTTCTTTGATCTTTGCCTCGGTCTCGGCGGTGCCGTCCCAGTGGCAGAGGAAGAAACCTCCGTCTTTCACGCGTTCCTTAAACTCCTCGTAGTTGTCGCATTCATAAACGCGTGAGTCGCGCCATGAGCGTGCTTTCTCGAAGATGTTCTTCTGGATGTCTTCCAACAACTGCTCTACATGCTGAGCGATGCCGTCGATGGAGTGTGTTTCTTTCTCCAAAGTATCGCGGCGCATCACTTCGATGGTGCCGTTCTCTAAGTCGCGAGCACCCATTACGAGGCGTACAGGTACACCTTTAAGTTCGTAGTCGGCAAACTTGAAGCCGGGACGCTTGTTGTCCGAGTCATCATATTTCACGCTGATGCCTTTTGAACGCAGTTCGTCGATGACGGGTTGCAGACGTTCGCTGATGTGTTTCAAATCGTCTCCCTTTGAGATGGGTACGATGACCACCTGGATAGGGGCCAGTTTTGGAGGTAATACCAAACCGTTGTCATCTGAGTGAGTCATGATGAGAGCACCGATGAGTCGGGTAGAAACGCCCCATGAGGTGGCCCAGACATATTCCGGTTTGTTCTCTTTATTAAGATAGGTGACGTCGAAGGCCTTGGCGAAGTTCTGCCCGAGGAAGTGTGAAGTACCGCTTTGCAGTGCCTTTCCGTCTTGCATCATGGCCTCGATGGTATAGGTGTCGAGTGCACCTGCAAAGCGCTCTGTTTCGCTCTTTACACCCTTCAATACGGGTACAGCCATCCATTCTTCTGCAAATTTTGCATAAACAGCCAGCATTTTCTGTGCTTCTTGTTCTGCTTCTTCTTTGGTGGCATGGGCGGTGTGACCTTCTTGCCACAGAAATTCTGAGGTACGGAGGAATGGGCGTGTGCGCATTTCCCATCTCATTACGTTACACCACTGGTTGCACATCAAAGGCAGGTCGCGCCATGAGTGAATCCAGTTTTTGTATGTGTTCCAAATGATGGTTTCTGAGGTAGGACGTACGATGAGTTCTTCCTCCAGTTTTGCAGCTGGATCTACTTCTACGCCACTTTTGTCTTCTTTGGCGCGCAAGCGATAGTGGGTCACCACGGCGCATTCCTTGGCAAAGCCTTCTACGTGTTCGGCTTCGCGGCTAAGGAATGATTTTGGTATCAACAGAGGGAAATAGGCGTTCTGTGCGCCAGTTTCCTTAAACATCTTGTCCAGTTGCTGTTGCATCTTTTCCCAGATAGCATAGCCGTAAGGTTTGATCACCATGCATCCACGCACGGCTGATTGCTCGGCCAGGTCGGCCTTGACCACAAGGTCGTTGTACCACTGGCTGTAGTTGTCTGCTCTTTTTGTCAGCTCTTTAAGTTCTTTTGCCATAAAAATACTTGTAGAAATCTAAAATTTGGTGCAAAGTTACTAAATAATTCATAATTCATAATTCATAAATGATTTTTTTTTCTACCTTTGCATCAATTTAATAAGTATTCACGTAACAAAAAACACAAAAGAATGAAAATCAAGGCTATTTCGCTTGCACTCTGCTTTGGCATGCTCTTTACAGGGTGCAATAACATGCAGAAAGGAGCAGGTATTGGCGCTGGAGGTGGTGCTGTGCTTGGAGGTATAATCGGAAAAATTGCAGGAAATACTGCTGTTGGCGCAGCTATCGGAGCCGCAGTAGGTGCAGGAACAGGAGCGATTATCGGCAAACGTATGGATAAGGTGAAGGCTGAGGCTGCCCAGGTAAAAAATGCTCAGGTTGAAACTGTGAAAGATACCAATGGACTCGATGCTGTCAAGGTGTCGTTTGACTCAGCTATTCTTTTTGCCACCAACAAGGCCGAACTCAGTCAGAGTGCCAAAAACTCGCTGGCACAGTTCTCTAAGGTGCTTAATAATAATGCTGACCTCGATATTGCCATCATTGGTCATACCGATAATACGGGTAACGATGGTATTAACCAGCCGTTGTCTGTCAGTCGTGCTCAGAGTGTTAATAGTTATCTCCTTTCTTGTGGTGTAAAATCCGCTCAGATTAAGCGTATTGAAGGCCAGGGTTCTACTAATCCTGTAGCAGATAATAGTACTGCTGCAGGTCGTAAGCTCAATCGTCGAGTAGAGGTATATATGTACGCCAGTCAGAAGACTATTCAGCAGGCACAACAGGCAAACTAAATGGGCAAACTTACAGTATCGCAGACTAAAACTCTTGTTTTGCAGAAGATAAGAAAAGTGTTATTATGGATAGTGGCAACGTTTTTCGTTTCCACTATTCTTTCTGTTGTCGTATTGCGTTGGGTGCCTGTTTGGTTTACTCCGCTCATGTTTATCCGTCTTTTCCAACAGGCAGGACAGGGGCATGAATTGGTGTTGCGCCATCGTTGGGTGCCTCTTGAGGATATTTCCCCTTCACTTCCCAAGGCAGTTATGGCAGGTGAGGATGCTCGTTTTCTTGACCATCATGGTTTTGACTATCGAGCCATAGAGTATGCTGCCATGCGTAATATCAGTCATCCCGAAAAGCGCAAACTTGGTGCCTCTACTATCTCACAACAGACCGCTAAGAATGTTTTTCTTTGGCCTGGCCGTTCGTGGATACGTAAGGGTTTTGAGGTCTATTTTACCGCGCTTATTGAGTTGATATGGTCTAAAGAGCGCATTATGGAGGTCTATCTAAACTCTATAGAAATGGGTGATGGAATTTATGGTGCGAGTGCTGTGGCAGAGTGGCATTTCCATAAGTCAGCTGCCGATTTGACAAAGTCGGAGTGTGCTCTTATTGCCGGTTCGTTACCCAATCCGCGCAAATACAATTCTGCTGATCCTGGTCCTTATCTACGAAAACGTCAGGGGCGCATTTTGCGTGAAATGAGGTTTGTAAAGACGTTGCCTGATAAATGATTATTGCTTTGCAATATGGTATTCTCCTTGTCGGAAATCGACAGGGAGTTTTTTTGTTTCTCTTATCTGTTTCCTCTCTGTCCCCCATGTCGTCCGTATGTTTATTGGGACTTACGTGGGAGTTGCATCAGACTTACTTGGGAAATGCCACGGACTTATATATATTAAGATGTATGAGGAACGGTGTAATATGAAATCATATTGATATGTAAAGAAAAAGTGACAATATTGATTGTGATGTGCTGCGTTGGCAAACTATTTTCGCATAATGCACTATTGTTTCTTTTCCAATTCCTGCAAACTTTCCATCTTTTTGGACTCAAGGAACTCGTAGATGCCACATAAGTGTTCGCGTACGCGACCATGACCGAATTCATAGACTTTGCTGACAAGGCCATCAAGGAAGTCGCGGTCGTGGCTGACAACGATGAGTGTGCCATCAAAGTCTTGAAGTGCTTGCTTGAGCACATCTTTGGTCTTGAGGTCAAGGTGGTTGGTGGGCTCGTCGAGGATTAGCAGGTTGACGGGTTCCAACAAGAGTTTGAGGATGGCAAGACGTGTACGTTCTCCACCTGAGAGCACTTTTACTTTCTTGGTAGAATCTTCTCCGCCAAACATAAAGGCGCCGAGGAGGTCTCGTATCTTGTTGCGTATTTCACCTTTAGCCACATCGTCAATAGTCTGGAAAACGGTAAGTTCACCATCGAGTAGCGATGCTTGGTTTTGGGCGAAATAGCCAATCTGTACGTTGTGGCCGAGCTGAAGTTTCCCTTCATTTTTCAGTTGCCCCATGATGCACTTCACCAATGTTGATTTACCCTCTCCGTTTCGCCCCACGAAAGCAATCTTGTCGCCACGTTCCACGGTAAGGTTCACTCCGCTGAAAACCTTTTTGTCGTCGAACGCCATGGCTACATCGCTCATTTGTACAGGGTAGGCGCCGCTTCGAGGACTTGGTGGGAATTTCAGGCGCAGATGGCTGGTGTCTTCTTCATCCACTTCGATGAGTTCCAGTTTTTCAAGCATCTTTACCCGACTCTGCACTTGGAAGGTTTTGGAATAGGTACCTTTGAAACGTTCGATGAAGTCTTTGGTCTCGGCAATCATTTTCTGCTGTTCCTCATATTTCTTCATTTGCTGTTCGCGGCGCTCTTTACGCAGTTCCAGATAGTGGCTGTAAGTAGCTTTGTAGTCATAGATGCGTCCCATGGTCACCTCAATGGTTCGGGTGGTGATGTTGTCCACGAATTTGCGGTCGTGGCTGATGACAATCACCGCTTTAGAACTATTGCAAATAAAGTCCTCAAGCCAGCCGATAGATTCTATGTCGAGGTGGTTGGTAGGCTCGTCAAGGAGAAGAACGTCTGGTGATTTGAGCAACAGTTTTGCCAGTTCGATGCGCATACGCCAGCCTCCTGAGAACTCGCTGGTAGGGCGGTTGAAGTCAGAACGCTCGAATCCAAGACCGAGGAGTGTTTTCTCCACATCCTCTTCAAAGTGGCTCATATCTATGGCGTAGAACTTTTCTGATAGTGTCGAAACCTTCTCGATGAGTTGCATGTATTCGTCACTCTCGTAGTCAGTACGTGTAGTGAGTTCGTTATTGATGCGGTCTATTTCCGCCTGAATCTCATGAAGATGAGCAAATGCCTGGCAGGTTTCGTCAAACACGGTTCGTCCGTCTTCAGTCATCAGATGCTGTGGTAGATAGGCAATGACGCAGTCTTTTGGTGCCGAAACGGTACCTCTTGTTGCTGTGCGTACCCCGGCAATAATTTTGAGCAGAGTACTCTTTCCTGCGCCATTTTTTCCCATCAGGGCAATACGGTCCTTCTCGTTGATTTGGAAGGAGATGTCTTTGAATAGGGTGGTTCCGCCAAATTCGACGGTCAATCCATCAACAGTAATCATATTTCTTTCTTGTGGTTATAGTAAAAAACGCTGCAAAAACAGAATATCGGGTCTGTTTGCGGTCGTGTGCTGATACAGTTTGTTATCAACAAAGTTGCAAAGTTACGAAAAAAAGGTTGTAAACAGAAATCGATGATGTAGAATTAACGCATCCCGAAGGTAAAAGACGACAAAATCCTTATATAAATCTTACGAAAGCTGAATGTCATTAAATGAACAATTCGTTTTTCTTCCTTTCGCAACAAAGCGGGGCAAGAAATGCAGTCAATTGGTTTAGACGCTCGCCAATCCCTCTTGCATGGGCAGGACAAACGGAAACACAACGCATGCAGCCGATACAGTTTCTTATGCAATACTTACGATTCGACGTCTCATAGTTCCGAGTATATGAGTTCACCATTGATACGCTCGGATTTCATGACGAAGATTCTTTCTACCTTTATAGAGACTTCGGGAACCTCTATGTCAGTTATGATTTTTGTGGGATGTTGAACCAAGGAAATATGTGGGGAAAAAGCCAGGGAACTATAAGATATGCCATTTGCAGAGAGACGTTCGCGCAGCTTATTGGCAATAGTTGTGATTGGTTCGCTCTCCTTTATCCCACACCAGATAACCCCGTTTTTTGTAGAAAATGTTCCAAGTTTGCCTAAGGTCATGGTGAAAGGTTCAAACTCCACTTCGCTCACGGCTTTGTGAATTTCAGGCAGTACATCCATGGACTTTGTCTTTTGGCATTTCTCTTTGGCAGAATCAAAGCAAGCTTTATTCTGCTCCTTTGGCTTAACGAAAACGCTTTCACCTATGAATGCAAGCGTCATGTGGAGATTACCATACGAACAATAGTTTCCTGCAACTCCTTTCGCCTTTAATGTCTGTTGTAAGGCGACAAGAGTCTTTTTTAACTCATCGTCGAAACGTATTGCTATGAATATGCGAGCCATGGAGAGTGTTCGGTTTTATTCTTCCTAACTATGTTGGACTTGAATACAAATTGTTATTTGTTGATGTAGTCCAAGATCTGCTCAGCATGGATTTTGGTTTTGATTTCCTTTGGAGTGAAGATTTTCTCGATAACGCCTTCTTCATTTACGAGGTAAGTGGTGCGGAGAATGCCGATGGTCTTTCTGCCACAAGCAACCTTCTCGCCCCAACAACCGAGTTCCTGCAATAAGGTGGTCTCTGTATCGGCAATAAGTGGAAACTGTAACCCTTGGGTGTCAGCAAACTTTTTCTGCAAGGCTTGTTTGTCTTTGCTCACGCCGATAATCTCGTAACCGGCTGCCGCTAGCTCCGCCTTGTGCGACTGCAAGGAACAGGCTTCCGCGGTACATCCGCTGGTATTGGCTTTGGGGTAACTGTAAAGCACAATTTTGCGGCCACGATAGTCACTTGCCTTAATCTCACGTCCGTCTTGGTCTATACCAAGCACCTCCGGTATTTTGTCTCCGATAGTCATAATGGTATGTTTTTTTAGATTGTTATTTCTTGGCAATGGTAATACAAATGCCATTCGCCTGCAAAGATAAATATATTATTCATAACGACCAATCATATTTATGGATTTTTTTGATTATTGATAGCTATTATCTATCGTAATATAGATATATAAGTTTGTTTATCTATAAAAGATTGCCTATCTTTGCAACATCAAATCGAAAACAAATAAAAACAATAACGATATGGAAAAACTTTCAGACATCATCCAAAGTAGTCAGTTGACTCTGGTGGATTTTTACGCAACATGGTGCGGTCCTTGCAGAATGATGCACCCCGTATTGGAACAGCTCAAGAAAGAATTAGGCGACAGCATTCGCATCGTCAAAGTAGATGTGGATAAGAATGAAGCCGTTGCCATGCAGATGCGCATACAGTCGGTTCCTACGCTTATGATCTTCAAAGAAGGAGAGATGAAATGGCGACAGAGTGGAGCCATGCCATCAAGCGAACTTAAACGAGTGATTGCACAATTTCAATAAAAAAATACTATTGACGATGACAGCAAACAAGAAAAAATATATTATAGTAGGAGGAGTGGCAGGAGGCGCGACTGCTGCAGCACGCATCCGACGTATGACGGAAGATGCAGAAATCATCCTTTTCGACAAAGGGGCATACATCTCCTATGCCAACTGTGGACTGCCCTATTATATAGGAGGCGTGATTGATGAGCGCGACCGTTTGTTTGTACAGACTCCCGAAGCGTTCGGCAAACGTTTCAATATCGACGTACGTACGCTGAGCGAGGTAACGGCTATTGATACTGCTGCGAAGCAGGTTACCATACATACAGCGGATGGAAAAGACTATACCGAAACATACGACAAACTATTGCTCTCTCCTGGAGCGTCGCCCGTTGTACCACCTTTGCAAGGTATAGACAGTGAAGGCATCTTCACTTTGAGAAATGTCAACGATACCGACCGTATCAAGGCGTATATGAACAGTCATCAAGTGAAGCGTGCTGTTATTGTAGGAGGTGGATTTATCGGACTGGAGATGGCGGAAAACCTGAGCCATGCAGGTGCCCAAGTGGCGGTAGTGGAAATGGCTGATCAGGTGATGTCACCTATTGACTATTCCATGGCGTCGCTGGTACATGATCACTTACAACAACAGAATGTGAAACTATATCTGAAACAGGCCGTTGAAGGATTCTCGCGTGAGGGTGAAGAACTGACGGTACATTTCAAGTCTGGCATTCGCCTCAAGGCTGATATGGTGCTCTTGAGCATCGGCGTGCGTGCAGAAACACGTCTGGCTCAAGCTGCTGGATTGAGGTTGGGTGAAATGCGGGGTATCTGGGTAGATGAATACCTTCAGACTTCTGACGAGAATATCTATGCCGTGGGTGACGCCATAGAGTTTCCACATCCTATTACCGGTAAGCCATGGCTTAACTTCCTTGCAGGACCTGCCAACCGTCAGGCGCGTATTGTTGCAGACAATATGGTTTTGGGTAATAAAGAGAAATATGAAGGGGCTATAGGAACTGCCATCGCCAAAGTATTCGATCTTACCGTCGCATTAACCGGCCTTCCTGCCAAACGACTCAAACAGATGGATATTCCCTATCTCTCTGCCACCATTCATAATGGTGCACATGCCGGTTATTATCCAGGCAGTCTGCAGATGGATATCAAAATTACCTTCTCTCCTGAAAATGGAAAACTCTATGGTGCTCAGATTGTTGGGTATGATGGCGTGGATAAGCGCATCGACGAATATGCAATGGCTATCAAGAATGGGGCGACCGTGAGAGACCTCACCCGCTTAGAGCATGCTTACGCTCCGCCATTCTCGTCGGCAAAAGATCCTGTTGCCATTTCTGGCTATGTAGCTGGTAATATTCTGACCGATAAAATGACGCCGCTCTATTGGCGCGAGTTGAAAGAGGCAGACATCACCAAGGTGACATTAGTTGACGTGCGTACTCCAGACGAGTATGCGCTGGGAACAATCTCCGGAGCCGTCAATATTCCTTTGGACGATATGAGAGAAAGACTCTCTGAAATTCCTAACGACCGACCTGTATGGTTGTTCTGTGGGGTAGGATTACGCGGTTATCTGGCTTCCAATATCCTTAAGGCTAATGGTTATAAGGTTGTTCGCAATCTGATAGGCGGTCTGAAAACCTATAAGGCAGCAACAGCAACAATCGAAACGCCAGATGGCTTTGATGAAACAGACAAGATGAGCTCTGAAATAGCAGAAGGGCAAACAGAGAACTCATCGTGCGCTGCCGGTTCTTCCGTCGTCAAGGTTGACGCGTGCGGTATTCAATGTCCGGGACCCATCATGAAGATGAAGCAGGCGATGGACGGGCTGAATGCCGGTCAACAGTTGGAGGTACGTGCCACGGACGCCGCCTTTCCACGTGATGCCGAGGCATGGTGTCGTACAACAGGCAATAAATTTTTGGGTAAGAGGTCTGAATCCGGTGTCTATATAGCCATAATAGAAAAGACCACTCCCTGTGCAATAGAAGCCAGCAGACCGCATCCCCATGATATGGGCAAGACCTTGATCCTGTTTAGCGATGACTTAGATAAAACGCTCGCCACGTTTGTACTTGCCAATGGCGCAGCAGCTACAGGAAAGAAGGTGAGTATCTTTTTTACCTTTTGGGGACTTAACGCCATCAAAAAAGCCCATAAGCCTCGGGTGAAGAAGGACATCTTCGGTCGGATGTTTGGTTGGATGCTGCCTAAAGACTCCTCCAAGTTGGCGCTGTCGAAAATGAACATGATGGGCATAGGTGCCAAGATGATGCGCTATCTGATGGAAAAGAAAGGTGTCGATTCGCTGGAGTCGCTTCGGCAGCAAGCCATTGACAACGGTGTGGAGTTTATTGCCTGTCAGATGTCGATGGACGTCATGGGGGTGAACCGTGAGGAATTGCTCGACAATGTCACCATAGGAGGCGTTGCCAGTTATATGGAACGAGCCGACCAAGCCAATGTAAACCTCTTTATATGACAGAACGATGAACATACAACAGCTTAGATATATCATAGCCGTCAACCGCTTTCGCAATTTTGCGAAGGCGGCTGAGTCGTGTCATGTGTCGCAGCCTACGCTAAGTGCTATGCTTCAGAAACTTGAAGAGGAACTGGATATCCGCATCTTTCAACGTTCCAACAAGTCTGTAGCTCCGACAACTGCCGGAGCAAAGATTATCCAACAGGCAGAAAAAGCACTCATGGAAGTTGAACGCATAGGAGAAATCATCAACGAAGACAAGGGGACGATAGGGGGAAGATTTGCTCTTGCTGTAGGCCCTACCATAGCCCCGTATATCCTGCCCCAATTCATCAAACACTATCGGGAACTGTTTCCCGCTGTAGAATTGTCGATTCAGGAAATGAAGGCGAATTTCATGGTAGAATCGCTTTTACGAGGCGAACTGGATGCCGGTATCGCTATTTCGGACAATGGGTGTGAAGGAATCCTTGAAATACCTCTCTATACCGAGAAATTCATGGTCTATCTTGCCGAAAGTTGCTGGCGGAAACTGCCGGTTTTCAAACCCGAAAATCTGGAACACGAGAACATGTGGATCATGAAGGATGCACAATGTTTGCGTGACAGCGCTTTCTCCTTCTGCAAGGCCCGAAACAAGGGCAATCATATCTATGAAGCAGGCAGCATCACCACGTTGGTACATATCGTGGATGCGAATGGAGGATTCACCATCATTCCAGAGATGCATCTGCCGCTTCTTACCGAGCAGCAACGTAAGAATGTGCGCCCGATAGAAGGCAACTGTCTCTCCCAACGGCGTGTTTCTTTGTATGTCAAAGAAGACTATATCCGCGAGCAAATGCTCAATACCGTTACAGATGCTCTGATGGAATTCATGCCCAAGGGAATGCTCAGCGAGAGAATAGCGAAGTATGGTATAAGACTGTGATTAAAAAGTCTGATCTAAAAAAAATACTCCAAGAATCCACAGCAGCGATTCTTGGAGTATGACCGTTATGCTGACGATGAAAAAGCATCCTAAACTTCAGGTTTCTTCATCTCGCCCTTTTCGTTTACAGCCTCTATGAGTTTCACAGCATCAACATATTGTGCCATGCCCTCAGCCACACGTTTTGCATCGCGCATGGCGAGAACAACAGTTGAAGGGCGGTTTACCACGTCGCCACCGGCAAACACCCCTTTGCGGGTAGTCATGCCATACGGTTTTTCACGAGTCAGGACGTAGCCGCGTTCATCTACGTCGATACCCGTCGTGGTAGATACAATTCTACTTGCAGGGGCAGAGCCAACCGCCATGATGACGAAATCGGCCTTCTCAGTGCGGCGCTCGCCATTGGATTCGATAACCACCTCGTTGAGCGTTCCATTATCATCGTGAATCTCCACGATGCTCGATTGCCAACTGAATTTCACACCTTCTGCCACGGCATCCTCATACTCCGAGCGGAGTGCACTCATCTCGTTGACGGTACGGTGATAAACCACTTCCACGTGGCTCGCTCCTATGCGTACTGCCGTTCTGGCAGCATCCATGGCAGTATTTCCACAACCTATCACAAATACGCGGTTGCCTTCATGCACCACCACTTCCTCTCGGCTAAGGTTGCCCTCGTTGTAGAGGCTGACGCGCCGCAAAAACCATATAGCCTGGCGCACGCCCTTAAGATTGCTGCCGGGGATGTGGAGTTTCTTAGGCACGCCCGTTCCTGTGCCCATGAAAATGGCATCATAGCCCATTTCAAAGAGTTTCTCGATGGTCAGATCACCCTTGCCTACGGTGGTGTTGCAATGGAACACCACACCCAGCTCTTCTATCTTCTTAATCTCACGGCGTACGATTTCCTTGGGCAGGCGATATTCAGGAATGCCAAACATCAGTACCCCTCCCGGTTCTGGTTCCATCTCAAAAATTTCAACATTGAAGCCCTGTCGGGCCATGTCGCCGGCAATGGTCAGTCCGGCAGGGCCAGAACCGATAACGGCTATCTTACCTCTCGTCTTTGGCAATAGGTTCTCGCGGATAAGACTCATATTGCCGTCGAAGTCGGCAATAAATCTCTCCAGTTTGCCCACGCGAATGCCTTCGCCCCTCTTGTTGAGCACACAGTGTCCTTCACATTGCTTTTCGTGAGGACACACCCGACCGCAAACGGAAGGCAGATTACTCTTGTTGTTGATGATGTTCATGGCATTGCCGAGGTTACCCATCGACAACTCGTGAATCCAGTCAGGAATATCATGACTTATAGGACATCCTTTCTTGCATTGAGGCACTTTGCAATGCAGGCAGCGTTTAGCCTCGTTGATAGCCTCAAGCATGGTGTAGCCCTCGTTAACTTCTTGAAATGATTTGTTTTCTGTTTCCATATTTTCGTTTGTTTCTTCTGTCGCAACAGAGAACTGTGCAAACTTTCTGCAAAGATAATGTATTTTTTTCAAGTTCGACACAGGCGCATGCTTTTTTTAGCCTTCTATGACCAGTTTTTCTGAGCGCTAAGCCTGAATCTCGGTAAATCTTGGGAAGGTGCGTCCGTCACGCGTCTGTGCTCCATCTCCAACAACATGCGCTTTGCTTCCAGGCCTCCTGCAAATCCTGTCAGGCTGTGGTTGCTGCCTATGACGCGATGGCAGGGGATGAGGATGCTGATGCCGTTTGCCCCAATAGCCCCTGCCACGGCTCTGACGGCTTGGGGACGCCCGACGGTTTGCGCAATATCCTTGTAACTCCTTGTTTCTCCGTAGGGGATGCGGAGTAATGCGCTCCATACGCGATGTTGAAAGTCTGTGCCTATGGGACGCAACGGGATGTCGAAGGTCTGGCGACGGCCTGCAAAATATTCATCGAGTTGCTTTTTGGTCTCTTCCAAGACCGAGGTGGCTTCTGTCTTGATAGAGGCATCCACACTCCCTGTTAGCCGACGCAGGTTGCGCTCGGCACAAGGATTCGCGTTCCAGTCGCAAAGGCACAGTTCGCCTGCCATGGATGCCAAGACGAGTTTACCGCATGGCGAGTTGTAATACTGGATGCTGATCAGCGGCATGTATTCCTGTTATTTTATTCAAGTTTCGCAACTGATGGAATTGATTGAAGTTAAAGAACGTTTTCGTTAAGCCAGATGAGCAGACCCGAGCTCGTTCGAGGTCTGCCATGGCGAGAAAATGTGCCATAAAATGGAACGTTTTCGTTAAGCCAAATGAGCAGAATAAAGCTCGCTTTAATTCTGTCATGGCGAGAAAATGTGCCATAAAATGGAACGTTTTCGTTAAGCCAAATGAGCAGAATAAAGCTCGCTTTAATTCTGTCATGGCGAGAAAAGGTGCCATAAAATGGAAGTTATCACTCCCTACGGTCGTTCGGGAAGTTAAGAGACAATAGCCTTTTGCCGTAAGACGTAGGACATTTGTCCCTTAACTTCTCTCTAACTTCCCTAACTTCCCTTAACTTCCCCACACGTTTCGCAAACAGCCGTATTTGTCGAGGATGGTGGAGATATGTTCTCGCTTTGCTATCCCATCACAACATCAAGCACCATCATCAGTACGAAACCGATGGCGAAGCCAATGGTGCTGCGGTTGCTATGCTCACCGTGGGACGCCTCTGGAATCAGTTCTTCCACTACCACATAGACCATGGCTCCTGCTGCAAAAGCAAGCATATAGGGTAGGGCAGGCATGATGAGTGAGGCAAGCAACAGAACGGCAACGGCTCCAACCGGCTCGACCACTCCACTAAGCGAACCTAACATAAACGACTTCCATCGGCTGTTGCCTGCCGCTCGCATAGGCATAGAGATGATGGCGCCTTCAGGGATGTTTTGAATGGCAATACCTATTGCCATGGAAACAGCGCCAGCTAAGGAAATATGGGCGGAACTGTTTTCTGCACCTGCAAACACCACACCCACAGCCATTCCTTCAGGCAGGTTATGGATGGTTACGGCAAGGGCAAGCATGATTGTCTTTGACAAGTGTGACTTGATACCCTCAGGCTTGTCGGTACCGAGGTGTTGGTGTGGCGTCAGTTCGTCGATAAGTAGCAAGAAGCCGATACCCATTAGAAATCCCACGGCAGCAGGCACTACCGACCATTTGCCACAGCCTGCCTCCATATCCATAGCTGGGATGAGTAAAGACCATACGGAAGCAGCTACCATTACGCCAGAGGCAAAGCCCAACAGCGACTTTTGCAGTTGTTCAGACATTTCGTCTTTCATAAAGAATACGAATGCCGAACCGACCATAGTTCCTAATAGCGGAATCATCAGTCCTATGATTATTGTTATTGTCATTTCTGTCATCATCTTCGTTTGTTTTTATTTCCGATCGTGTCGGGATGTGTTCGGGATGTGTTCGGGATGTGTTCGGGATTTTCCATTCGTCATCTTGACATCAAAAGTTTGAATTCACTTGGCAGCATTTCAATAAGTGGGGAAAATAACCACTTTCTCATGTCATGACTTGCTTGATCAGACTATTTCTGTTGCAGCAGAATGGCGCCTATAGTTCGATGACCTGCGAAGAGCGAGGTTGTATTTCTACAGTTTTGTTGCCAAGACCATTCAGATTGAGTTTGAGCACACGAGGTAATGCATTCACCACCTTGAGCCATGTCTTGCCCGTCTTTGAATCCTTCACCACGCTTGTACCGACGTAGCGTTTCAAGGCTGCTGGCAGATTCAGTTCCGAAGCGATATACGTATCGCCGGCATGCTGTCCGAACATCTTCTGAATCTTGTAACTCTCGGTAAGGCGGATGTTCTCGCTATTGTCGAAGTAGATCATATCAGGATTCCAGTTGTGATAACCGTCTTTGCAGAGTAGGGGAGCATAGGATGTCATTTCAACCACATCGCCATTACGCTCTATGTTGCAGAGATGAATTCCTTCTGCAAGGGCACGGTCGAGCTCGTTATTTCCGTTGGCAGCATATTCACCCAGGTAAACCTTCGGCGCCTTGCGGTCGTAGTTGTCGTAATAGTCTTGATGATTGATAAACCATCCCGGTTGTTCGTAGTAGTGTTCATCCACGGCATCAATCCATTGCCTGTGCTCCTTGGCAATTTTCCATCCCTCTATATAATCCGAAGATGGATAGTGGAACGGGCCTACGGTTCCTATTACTTCTATCTCTGGATGTTTCTCCTTCAAGGCTTTGCAAATCATCAGATAGCGCTGTTCGAAATCGGTAGAAATCAGGTCTTCGTTGCCAATGCCCACCATCTTCAGGTTGAAAGGAGCCGGATGGCCTGCCTCTGCCCGCATCTTCGCCCATGCTGACGTGGCAGGGTCGCCATTTGCCCATTCCACCAAGTCGAGCACATCTTGGACATACTGAGGCATGTCGGCCATAGGGATGCCTCCTTGCTGACCGCAGATGCCCTTGGCATTAGGTTGTGAATTTTGGCAAGGCACTCCGGCTGCCAACACCGGCAGAGGCTCTGCACCCATGTCTTCGCACCATTGGAAATACTCAAAGAATCCCAGTTTGCGGGTCTGGTGGTAGTTCCAAATGTTGAATGCCGGCTTGCGGTCCTTCTGCGGTCCTACGCTTTCTTTCCAATGGTAGATGTTCTCCAGTCCTTGACCATGCAGCATGCAACCACCGGGGAATCTGACGAAGCGAGGGTGCAAATCGGCAATCACCTCGGCCAAATCCTTACGCAGGCCATGTCCCTTGTAAGTGTCGCGAGGCATGAGACTCAGCATATCCACTGCCATTCTTTCTTTGCCTTTAGGGATGACAGCGAAACGGATGGCTTTGCCCGGTTCGTCCTTATATTTATCGGAAACCACCAGTTGGCTCTTGTATTCATTCCATTGGTCACCTTGTATCTTCACTTTGGTCTTGGCCACGATGTTATTCTCTGCATCCACCAAGGCTATGGTGAGTTGCTTCTTCTTCCCGTCCATACAACGGGCAAACAAACTCACATCATAGGTGGCATGCTTGATGTGGATGCCCTCCCAACCGATATTATAAACAGGATTATCTGTCAGAATAGCATAATGAGGATTGTTCTTGCTGACTCCATTTTCTACTGAAATGGCAGATACGGTCTCCAGTCCCTGCCATGCTGTAGTTGCCTTCCATCCTTTTCTCTCGCCATGATACTCAAAGTCGCCGTTCTGCAACAACTCGGCACAAAGACCACCATCAGCAGCACGGCTGATATCCTCAAAGAAGATGCCGATGAGTTTGTCTGAGATGCGATGCGACTTGTGGGTTTGGATTTGCAGTTGGGCTGTAATCTCATTACCGGCTGCCAACTTCACATGCTTTTCCTTCAGGTAGGCCTGAAGTTCTGCCTCGGTGTGCGGCAATGGTCTGCCATTCTCCTTGTTGTCGTCAGCAAGTGCCTTATGCCATGCCCGAATAAAATCGAGATGGATGGCGGGGATGTTGAAGGCGTTGCCTTCCAACACCTTGCCATTGATGGTAACTGTGTCGCGTTGCCAAAGTATATCGTCGGCAACGGCTTCTATGGAATCCTCTAAAAAGGTGCGGAAATCCTTGTCTGCATGTACATATCGCTTGCCCTCGGCTGTCTGTAGATAGATGTTGAAAGAATCATCGTCCATCTGATAGGCAACCACATCCTTGATACCCTTCTCTTTCACGATGGGGTAGTCCTGAGGACGCCATGTTACCAGATCTTCAGAATAAGCCACGGCAAACTGAGGCGAACTGTTGTTTACGCTCCATAGCGCACGCCATGTACCATCGTTTGCTTTTGTCACAAACGGGCGATACATCTTCTTCTCGCTGCCCCATGGACCGAAATCGCTGGTGCACAGCTGCCCGACGTCTATCCACCGGTCATCATCGGTGAGATAAGCCAGGTGTAAGCCTTGATTTGCTGCAGGAGAATAAACAAAGATTTGGCAAATAGAATCCTGATTCACGATTTTATACGCAGGTTCATCCTGATCCATGGGGGATCCGCTCATATCCATTGCGGTCAGCAAGGCTATCCAGGAGAGTAGGTGCTTAGGTTTCATCATATCTTGGGTCTGTTGTCTATTAAGTATATCAGGTTCGTTTGCATGTTCCGTCAGACCGAAACTTGTTTTCTGCTTTGCAAAGATAAGTAATTATTATGAATTGTGCAACATCCAAGCATAAGAAATACTCTAACTTCCCTTAACTTCCCCACATGCGAAAGTTCAGTAACATATTTGTGGTATAAAAATGTGTTTTATTGCTATCCAATAATAATTCCTTTAAAAATATAGGATTTCTCAATATTTTTTTGTAATATTGCAACTCCAAACAACTTAAAAACAATGACTACGAAACGAATCTTTATTACAATGGCAGCTTTCATCGTATGTATGAAACTGCTGGCACAGTCTCCAGTAGGTTTTTATCCTAAGGAGAATGCTCACAACATCAACATCGACACACATCTCATTATTGAGTTTGACCAACCGGTAAAGGCGGGCACAAAGGGGATTGTCACGGTGTTTGACAAAACCACTAACAAGGTGGTTGACAAAATCGACATGTCCGTTCCGGCAGGGCCAACAGAAGGACAGCCTGTTAATCCTCATGCAACATATACTCCTGTACCTTATATCTATAAGTCGGAGCATATTACCAATCGTAACACACGTCCGGGCACTCCATCGGGTGCTGCCAAAGAAGATAAGCGCAAGTATCAGAAGACGATTATCGGCGGATTCTCTGATGCCTTCCACTTCTATCCTGTTATCTGTCATGGTAATAAGGCTACTGTTTATCTACACAACAATATGTTGGATTACGGACATGAGTATGAAATTAAGATAGGCAAGGGAGTCATCGAGGGATGGAATGGCAAGAAATCATGGAAGTTTACTACCAAGGCAAAGGCTCCTTCAACAGATAAATCTCAGGTGGTGGTGGCTGCTGATGGAAGCGGAGATTTCTCCACTCTGCAGGGTGCCATGGATTGGATGCCAGACTCGTTGCCCTCGGAAGCGAGTAGGAAAACTGTTTTTGTGAAGAATGGCGACTATGAAGAACTGGTGTATTTCCGTAATAAGCGGTTTGTGACCATTCAAGGTGAATCTATGGATGGGGTTGTGGTGCATTATCCCAATAACGAGGTTTTCAATCCTCATCCTGTTGACATCAAAACCAACGAGGTGAAGGGAACATTCCCCTCACGTCGTGCTGCGGTAGCTGCTGACAATTGCGCTGATATGATTTTCAAGAACATCACCTTCAAGACCGATTGTAAGGGACAGGCTGAGGGGTTCCTGCTCAATGGTGAGAGAAACTTTTCTGAGAATGTACATGTCATTGGCGACGGAGATGCTCTTCAAGCGAACGGATCGGCCTACTGGCTCAACTGCATCATAGATGGAGGAGGAGATACGGTCTTAGGCAGAGGTCCGTCATACTTCAATCATTGTACCATTTCCACTCATGGCCCCTTCATGTGGATAAGAAATACGGCCGAAAACCATGGTAACATCTTCAACGACTGTACCTTTAAGGGATTGGGTGAGAATGCTGTGATCGCTCGTCTGCCACACAACCAGGGAAAGCCCTATCCTCATTCTGAATGTGTGTTGCTCAACTGCACGTTGGACGGTGTGCCTGCCATAGGCTTTGAACCTGTGGCTGAACCTACGGTCACCCTGTTGGAATTCAACAGCCATGACAAGGATGGTAAGGCTATAGATGTCAGCCGGAGACACCAGTATGTTCGCCAGCTTGATGCCATCAAGGATGCTGAGCTGATAGGAAAATACGCTGATGCAAGGTGGGTGCTGAACTGGTAGGCTAAAATAAGAGAATACCTATTACAACTTTCGCAAGCTGATTTTTGTTCACTTGCGAAAGTTATTCCAGAAACTTTTTGTAAATTTGCGCCAAATAACAAGTGATTATGAGTCCAGTATTCCGACGCGAAAGCGAATATAAGTTCAAGGAATATCCCGATGTATGGGAATATATAAAGCGACAGAACAATTCTATTCACATGTCAGAGTTCAAGCCTAATGAGGCTGCCGAGGAGCAGGCCAATATCCTCATACAGGGAACTCTGAAAAAGTATCATCGCCATTAAGTAGGAACACAATGAAAAAACTAAGCAAAGAGTTTTGGAGAGGCTTATGGGTAACCGTTCTTGTTATGGGCTGCCTATTTGGTTGCACAGCCTACTATGCCCTGCAAGAGCGAAAACAAAAAGAAGAATTTCGCCGTTGGGATAATAAGCGCCGAGAGGCAATCCAGCGGGGGCTTGACTCTATTAGGCTACATAATGACAGCATAAGAAAATCTGTCAGCACCAAAAAGGGAAAAGGAGGAATTATCATTGGAACAGATGACGATGACCGAGACCCTTACGACGACCCTGATTTCGATGACCTGATACCAGGCGAGGAATACGACGAGGAATTTGTTGACCGTTCGCAGGGCGACCCAGAATTATACAATTAACATGCCTGGCTCTAAGTATTTTCTATTAAATAACCATAAAATCCCGTGGGTGGCATACGACTCACGGGATTTTTTTCGTACATTTGGTTTGCGATTTTATCCAAAGTTATGAAATAATATTGAATGATGAATGTCTTTCACTTCTTTATCATAAGAAGAATCTTGGTTTAATATTGTTCGTTCCGAGACAAATGTCCTATTCCGAGAGCAAACTGCCCAAGCTCAGACATACTGTCAATTTCTATGAAGTTAGAACGAACAGAAGAATGTAACCAAGAATGGCACGGAGAAATCTACACAGAAGCCATGGAAGATGGACACGATGATGAAACTCTCACCCGTATAACGGGTAATGATGGGGAGGGTAGTGTCCATCGTGGTGGCACCACCTACGCTGATAGGTGCCAATCTTCCAAAATACTTCGCCAACAGTGGGGCACACAACAGGGTGAGAATCTCTCTGCTGATGTTGGCAAGCAAAGCGATTGTACCAAGTTCTGCACCACGGTATTGGGTGATGAAGATGCTCGACAGAGAGTAGTAGCCGAATCCAGAACCTATCGCCAGACAGTCGGTAAGTTGACGATGCCCCAATAGGACAGATACTGCAGCGCATCCTGCCAACGTGCCCAGAATGGTCATGATGGGAAGCATCATCAAACGAGGATTGACCTCTTTGAAACTCTTCAGTACAGAAGTGTCGCAACCGATGCTGATGCCTACGCAGAACATCAGGCAGCAAAGGGCATAATAGCTGACGTCGCTATTTACAAAGCTGTCGGGAATCACGTCACACAATCCCACGATGATGCCGAGGACAAAGAAGCCTACGATAATCAGACTGCCTTTCATGCCTTGCCTCCTTCCTGTTCAACCGATGTCTTGTCTTTCTGTTTGGCTGTTACATATCTCCATAATGCCCAAGCAAAGATTGCGCTGCCGATACTGCCGCCCAGCGTTAATACGATGGCTTCGAGACCCAGCGTCTGGAGACCATTGACGATACTTGGATTCGATCCTACCTCGATGCCGAGGAGGAATAGGAGTACCCAAATAAGTGCCGTGATGATACGGCCGATAAAACTCATTTTCTGGTTGCGGAGCAGGTAACCCGTACCTATTCCGCATAGCATAATCATTACAATCTTGAGCATTGTTTTCTCGTTTTACTTATCCGTTTCCTGTTTGGAACGCATTTCCCCAACTTTCGTTGTTATGCTTTTCAAAAACTGTTATACTGTTATATTGTCACGCTTTGGATTGATGACAACGCTATTCGTAGTCTAACGCTTACTGCCTAAAATCCTGCTTCTGACACATTTCACCGCTGGCTTGTAGAAAGTCATGTCCATGCTCTCTATGGTGCGCATAAACTCTCCCATCAGTTCTGGATAGAACTTACACATCCGATAGGCAATTTTCATGCAGAGAGATTGAATACCGGGAAACTCATCAGGATTGACCATGCGTGGAACAACCCTTTATCGCATTTTAACTGGTAAGGTATATCCTGATCAACATGAGAATATGTAATATAAGCAATCTTGTTTGTTATATAGTGTATATATCCTATTGTCCACATAATTAGTCCTTGTTTTAGTTCCTATTCAAATATCAAAACTTTCCAGTACCCTCCCTTATTTGGACCTATGCGTTTTATGATGCCTTTCTGCTGGAGTAATTTTAAGTTGTATTTTACACCATCTTCTGATAAAGAATCTAAGTGAGATGATATTTCTTTACGTCCCGCATATGGACATTTAAGCAGGAAATCGATAATTTCTTTTTGTACGGGCGTTATATCCAGAGGTAGTTTCTGGGTAGTTTCTGGGTAGTTTCTGGGTGGTTTCTGGGTAGTTTTACTATCTTTCTGGTCGCTTTCTGGTCGCTTCTGGTCGGATATAGTGTTTTCTTGCCCCTCCTCCAGCACATTTGCCCACACCGTGGCTTTCATGATAAAGGCGACCAGATTATATTGAGGTTCCTTCGTACCGATGGCGGAAAGTTCACGGCACATACGGTCAACACCCTCGCCGAACTCCTTTACATAATCGTAGGCTTTCAAGTACTCTGCAATCTTGGGATTGCGGGAGAAGTGAGTGTGGCGGATATTGTCGGCGCGGACGATTCCAGGCAATTTGCCTGGTGTCTCGAACACCAGGCGGTTGTCAAACATCTTTATCTGTATCTCTGTGCCCTTGATACTGTAATCGCGGTGGCAAACCGAATTCACCGTCATCTCTTGTATCACGAACTTGGGATATTCCCTGTCGGTCTTGAAGAGTCCGTCCTCGCCCAGATAGGAATGTTCCTTTACTTGGGTTTCGAGGTAGTCGATGGTCTTCTGTATTTGGTCGAGGATGCGCCCCTCAAAGGTAACATCCTTGATGACGTTCATCTCCCTGCCGACTTTCTCCTCCGTACCGTAGTACTTGATGAAACGTACGCGGGCACGAGGGAAGAAGTTTTGAGGATGCTTGCCGAAGAGCAAGATGCAGGCAGTGCTGACTTGTGGAACATCGCCCTTGTAAGTCAGGAATCCTTTGTTCTCTTGTAGGTATTCCATCGGAGATTTGCCATAACCAATGCGCTTCATGTATGCTTTTACTGCATCCATGTCGATGTCTTCAATTGTGGCATCGTAGGCAGGGGTGTCCTCATAATAGCGTTCACCCTTATCATACATCAGTTGCAGACGTTCCTCAAAGGGTAGCTTGCGCGACTTGTCGCCCACTCGCCAAAAAGCCTCATCAGCTTGGTTGGCATGGAGGCGAGGACTGGCAGGGACATGGATTATCAGTATATGGTTGTCATTGCCCTCGCTGTCTTGGCAAGGTATGAATTCTGTCGTGACAGAGATGGTGGGCACACAGAAATCAAACGGTGTGCTCAGTATCTCGTTCAAATGAGCCTTGTCTTGGTCAACACCCTCGATGCGACGAGTCTTGTCGGATATACCTACGGCAATCATACCGCCATCGGCATTTGCCATCGCGACAATAGTATTGGCGAGAGCCTTCGGTTCGATGTGAATGCTCTTGCAGTCGAAAGTCTGCCCTTCGGGCATCTGACGTATCTCTTCTATGGTATATCTCATATTCTGTTCATTTCACTTTTGTATGGCAAATCAACTCGTGTATATCCACCTTGAGAACCTCGGCTATCTGTGCCAATGTCTTCAAGTCTGGTTGTGCATGGTTGTTGCACCACTTCGACACTGTGGCAGGGTCTTTATGCAATGTCTTAGCTAACCATTTACTCATAATACCTCTTTCTGCCAATACTGTCTTGATACGATTCAAATCTGCCATACTTCAATTATTTGTTGTGTCTGTCGCAAAGTTACTGCTTTTATCCGAGAATAATGAATAAATCCACATAAATCTGTCTAAAAGAGTGTTGTTCTCCCAAATACAAAGCATTTGACTTTATACCTCTTTATATACAGACAATAAGGTTAAGTTATCTGTATATAAGAGAATGGGTATAGTTTCAACTGCATCCCATTCTATTTTCTCTTTTGACAGCGTCCACTTATTTCTCGTCTATTCCTTCATTATGTCATCCAAACCTCACATTTGTTCGTAAAAGCAAGTTAAAATCGTTAAACCTTCACTTTCCTTAAACCTTCAAATAAAACCCAATCCACTTTTCTACCGTATTAGCCATAAATAATTGGTAATCTGTTACTTCCAAATACTATAAATGGAACGCATTTCCCCAACTTTCGTTGTTATGCTTTTCAAAAACTGTTATACTGTTATATTGTCACGCTTTGGATTGATGACAACGCTATTCGTAGTCTAACGCTTACTGCCTAAAATCCTGCTTCTGACACATTTCACCGCTGGCTTGTAGAAAGTCATGTCCATGCTCTCTATGGTGCGCATAAACTCTCCCATCAGTTCTGGATAGAACTTACACATCCGATAGGCAATTTTCATGCAGAGAGATTGAATACCGGGAAACTCATCAGGATTGACCATGTGGGCTAAGCAGAAGTCAAGGAAGTCGGTGCGAAGATCATCCTCTTCCAGTTTCAAGCGCTCAATATGATAGAGCGACAGGCGACGAACAGAAGCGTTGTCTGTCTGCATTGCTAAATCTATGAGCGGGTGGAGTAGTGGTTGCAGCTGTGTGTGCTCCGCTTTGCTGGCCTTGGTTAGTCCCCAAAGTGCATTGCGAGCCACTTGATAGTCTTCATGATTCATATAGGTGCGACAAAAACCTATGAGGTCTCCCGATTGTTTCACCTCATTATAAATGGCCAATGCCTCTCCTTCACTATACGCACCCTTTAGTCGTTCTTCCGTTATCATGGTGTCACGTTTTTTAGAATATGTGTTATTGTTCAAATAGATCATGGCAAAGTTACGAAAATATCTCGATAATTCGTGGAAAGAATCACGATTTTAACAGATTTACGTGGCAATAAAAAATCCGTGCACCCTGACTTTTGCTTTCAAAAACTGTAATACTGTAACTGTAACGCTTGAAATGCAAAATATGGTTTATGGAAACTGTTATCTGTTATTTGTTATTTGTAACACAAAAAAATCGTTTTCGGAAACTGTCAACTGTCAACTGTAACGCTTGCGATTGACATTGGCGTTGTCCAAGAAACAGGAACAGTCCTCGCGAAACCTATTTTTCCTTTCCAAAAACTGTAATACTGTAAGCTGTAAGAATTGTAAGTCATGATGTCAATGACCTGTCACTGTGACATTCTCTTCTCCAAACGACAAGGCAAGAACAATATTAGCCACCATGCACAAAGGTATAGCGGCTAATGGTATGGCTGTCGTGTTGAGATTATTCGAGGTTTTGTAGTTATTCCTTCACTACAAAATCAAACACTCCATAGAAAGGATTGCTTTTATCCTCCTCTTTTTGCCTGTAGTAGAAAGCGTATTCCTTGCCCATTTCGAGGGTTTCACGAGGTGTTACTTCGTACACGCCATTGCCTTTACTTTCGAGCTTCAGGGCAATAATATCTTTACTATCCACATTTGTTTTAATCTGAGTAAGCCCGTATTTGCCTGCGATTATAGACCTTTGTTTTCCATTTGTCTTAATTTTAACAAGAAGGAAGCGAGTTACATTTTCCTCGTTAGCAAAAAGGTCGCCTGTGATAGGACTTTTATCACCGAACTTAAACACAAAAGTTGGCTTAGTTGAAGCAACTGTATTTTCGGAGTTTCGTCCTTCAATATTTATCTTCGCTTTAGCTGAAGATAGACCAAAGGTAAAATATGCCCCAGCGACGTTACCCACTTTCTTTCCAACAATACGTGAGAAAGAAATAGTTTTGTCATTGTAATAGATACCAGTTTCGCCTTGTTGGGCACTTATCTGTAAGGATAAAGACAGCGAAATCATCAAAATGGATAAAATCTTTTTCATAATAGTGTAGTTTTGTTAGTTTTTGTTTGCAAAATTACATTATTATTACTACACAAACGTTTGTCTTACTAAGTTTAACAATACTTTAACACAAAAAGTTGGTAAGCCATTTTTTTTGACCTACCAAC
>NZ_NPIZ01000069.1:0-51613 GCF_002251185.1 Prevotella sp. P5-126 | reverse complement strand
GCATCGTGGGGTAAGGGGATGGTGGCTACATATTGATGTTGTGCTGTTGCTTTTTACTGAAAGCTGCTACTAACGACTCATAAATCTACCCTTAATCGTGTATTGGATGATAGTTGCGGATTTTAGGAGTAAGAAATAGGTAAACAGACCGTGGCGCTTCTCGTTGTAGGGATAGGCGGTCTGGTCTTCTTTTGTGGCACTCAATACGGCTACCTTACCGCTGACCTGTTCGGCTTTGGGCTTGATGCTCACACCCTTGGTGCTGGTGAGCATGCCACCGTTGCGTTGTGCTCCGCTGAAACAAGCATCGAGGAATACCATTACGGCATTGGTCTGCAGTCCTGCCAGTTGTTCATAGAGTGTGGATAGGGGGTAAGCACTCTCAGGATCGTTTGCTATACCGTCGGCAGGCAACAGATAGGCTTTGCGGCTTACCTCATCAGGCATTCCGTGACCAGAATAATAGAAGATGATATTGGCCTTCTGTCCGAAAGCCTTGCTGATATTTTGTGCCCATTTCATTTCTGCACGCATCTGGTTTTTGGTGGCATTGAGTTTCATGTGGATGTTTTCTTCAGGAATGCCCAAGGTCCTGATGCAGTATTGGCGGAATATCCTGCCATCGTTTTCGGCATAGTTGACAGCAGAGATGTTATTCTCCATATATTTCTCATTTGCCACAATAACCACAAACGTGTGTTTGTTGCTGTTGGCAGCTACCATAGGAATGTTCTGATCCACATCTGTCATGTCCTGTTTTGGACTGGGAGTTTGCTGGGCATAGTAGTTTTGCTGCGGCTCAGCCTTTGGCTTCTTAGCTCCGAGTTTTGCCAAATACTTCTGACCTTGTTCACCGCCTTTGAGTAAATCGTCTTGATAGGTTACATCACCGAAAAGATACTTGCATTTGCCACGCAGAAAATATACCTCTGTATTGGTGTCGTCGAGCATGAGCGACGAAGTGCAGTCAGCCACAGCCTCTACATAAGATTCTATGGCAGCGTATGCGGCAGTCCGTTTGTAGTAGTTCTCTGCAGTTTTACTTTCCTTGTCCTTCAGAACCTTATCCATCAGCCTGATAGCATCGCCATAATTTTTCTGTTTCATCAGCTTGGTGTAGGTCTGTTGATTCTCTTCATTGGTTTGCGCAACTATATTGCCCGTCAGTAGGAAAAGCAGCAGACAGGTCAATATTCCAAATCTATAATACCTTTGTTTCATAAGGATAGGTTTTTTTAATTAATTCATGCTTACAAATTTACACGTTTTTCTCTGAAACAAAGAACATTATACTCAAAAAATGTGTGGTACAAGGCTAAAGTCTTATCTTTATGGTGATGATTACTATTTCAACATGCAAATGTGACCACGTAATTAGTGTTCCATTTGTACGACCGTGGTGGCTCCCATCAGTCTCCTATCTTGCTTGTATGATTATTGGGACTTACGTGGGACTTCTAACGGAGTTACATGGGATGTGATACGTACATTTAGCAATGGTAAGTGTGGGGCGCTAATAATAATGGAAAGTAATGTGATAATGTAAAATAGTCATCGTATTTGTAAAGTGTTTTATATTAATGGTTTATGCACTAAGCGGTAGAAAAGTGATAACCTAGATTCTAAAGATTGAGAAAAAGACGAATATTTAACGTTTGTAACTTTTTTGAACCACAAATAGCATACAAGTGTGCCATGATTTGATTAAGTCATGGCATTTTATTCTTGAAGTCGTCTTTTCTGGCTATATTGCCACCTAATGTAAAAAACGACACATTATTTATATAGGAATGCCATCTGCACAACAAGAAAAACACTATAATTTGCCAATGAAACTTAATTTCAACACTTAAAGTATTGTTGTATGAAAGAAATTTTATATCTTTGTGGTCGGAAATATTTGTTATCATTCCGACCATAATTTATATACAAAATCAATGGAGAATGCAGTAGTACAGCAGATTAGAAAGAAGATTACTCGCAGTAAATTCGGCGAGATATTCTTTGTTTCTTCTTTTCCTCAGTATGATGTTGAGTATGTCACAAAGTTACTCGCCATATTTGAGAAAGAAGGATTGGTTACCCGTATAGCCAAGGGTGTGTATGTCAAGCCACGCAAGACACGTTTTGGCATCCTTTACCCTTCGGCTTACGAATTAGTGAAAGAAATTGCTAAACGAGATAAGGCAAAAGTTATACCAACTGGAGCCATAGCCGCTAATCGCTTAGGATTCTCAACGCAAGTACCCATGAATACTATTTTTCTGACTACTGGGTCTGGGCGAAAATTGAAATTAGGGAATCGAACAGTGACTCTGAAGCATGGGGCACCTAAGAACTTTGCATTCCGAGGACGTTTGATGCCAGAACTGGTACAGGCATTACGCAACATTGGTGAGCATAACATCACTCAGGATGTTGAAGCGAGGATTGGACAATTGTTCTCAGAAACTCCTGAGACTGACACCATAGAATATGATTTATTGTTGGCTCCTGTATGGATGCGACAAATTATAAAGAAAGGAATAAAGCAATGAGTAAATGGATAGATTTCTCGCTCGACGAGCGAAAGGCGATGATACAAGGTGTAGTTGAGGCAAGACAAATTGATGAAGCTGCTGCTGAGAAGGACTGGTGGGTAACAGCAGTATTGTATGCGCTGTTTCACACTAGCGTATCTGAGTATCTGTTGTTCAAAGGCGGTACAAGCCTGAGTAAAGGCTGGGACATCATCAACCGATTCAGTGAAGATATAGACTTGGCGTTGAGCCGTGACTATTTCATGAACGTCAAGCAACTCTCTTGTGCGAGCTGTACCAGTAATACACAAATCCATAATCTTCGAGAGAAAGGGCAAGACTTTCTGTTTGGTGAGTTTAAGGACGAGTTGATGAAAAAACTGGCTGATTTGGGACTTGACGTAACAGTTCTAACAGACAATAACATAACCAATGAAAATGGCGAGACAAGAAAGGTACCACACGATAAAGACCCATCTGTTCTTTATGTTCAATATCCTTCACTCTACGATAGCCAAGTCGCATACGCAATACCAACGGTTAAAGTAGAGATTAGCGTGTTGTCAATGTCCGAGCCTTACGAGATGAGAAGAATTTCATCACTTATAGAACAGACCTTCAAGGATGAAGATGTGGATTCCGACCTTGTCCAGACAATCCGCACTGTCAGTCCCGCCAGGACTTTCTTGGAAAAAGCTTTCCTCTTGTGTGAAGAGTTCCAGAAGGACGAACCGAGAACGCATAGAATGACACGTCACTTCTACGACTTGGAGAGACTGATGCAAACCCCATACGCAGAAATGGCTCTTAATGATTTGGTGCTCTATCATGAGATTGTGGAACATCGTCGCAAGTTCTATCATGTTGGTTATGTGGATTACGACAAAGAGCTACCTGCCACTATTCAGATTGTACCAAGTGACGAACTGATGTCCTCTTACGAAGCTGACTATAACGAAATGAAGGAGAGCTTCATTTATGGGCAACCTCTGACTTTCGGCGAGTTGATGGAAAAGATAACGAACCTTCAAGAACAATTCCGAGCTTTAGATGTCCCTAAAGGTTGAATGTAGATGAATTTTTAACAAAATCTACTTTTTCTCCAACCTCTGCCACAGTTTGGCGCACCCCAGTATAATTTTGCAGAAAAACAATTTAAAATGATTAATAACGATAGAGGGCAAAGCCTGATTACCAAATACGTCTGGGTGATAGAAACCATATATCGCAGACGGAAGATTTCATTCAAAGAACTGAACGAGCTATGGCTTCGCGATGACATTAGCAGAGGTGTGGATATCCCCAAACGTACCTTCGACAACTGGCGTTATGTCATCTGGGATATGTTTGGCATCAACATCGCCAATGAAGGGCGTGGCGAGTACCGTTACTACATCGAGAATGAAGAGGATATTAGCAAGAACGGACTCCGTTCCTGGCTTTACAACACATTCTGTGTCAGCAATGCTTTAGCGAATAGCCAGAGCATCAAAGATCGTATCATCTTGGAGTATGTTCCATCGGGGCAGGATTACCTTCAGCCCATCATCGAAGCTATGAAGGAAAATCGTGTGCTAAACATGACCTATCACAGTTATTGGAAGGACGAGGAGAACAACTTCGATGTTCAGCCGTATTGTGTAAAACTGTTCCGGCAGCGTTGGTACATGGTGGCTCGTAGCACTTATTCCTATTATTATGAGAAAGGGCCACGTATCTATTCCCTTGATCGTATCAAATATCTTCATGCAACAGACGAGACTTTTGAAATGCCAAAGAACTGGACGGCAGAGGATTTCTTTGACGGCTGCTTTGGAATCATTGCAGAACAGTCTGTCAAAATCCAACCTGTTAAGTTAAAAGTATCAGCAGGACAGGCCAACTACATCCGTGACCTGAAGATGCACGAGTCGCAGGAAGAGATAGAGCGCAACGAGGAATACAGCATCTTCACCTTTAATCTCCGTCCTGAGTTTGACTTCCAGAAGGAATTGCTTTGGAGCGGCGAGGATATGGAAGTGCTCGAACCTATCTGGCTCCGTAAGGAGATTGCGGGGAAGATAAAGAGAATGTGGAACAAATACAAGGAGGACAAATAAATGAAAGACTTTGCAGCAATAGATTTTGAAACGGCTAACAATGAGCGTAGCTCTGTTTGTTCTGTTGGTATCGTCATTGTACGAAATGGTGAGATTGTAGATACGTTCTATTCTCTCATCCAGCCAGAGCCGAACTATTATAACTATTGGTGTTCTCAGGTGCATGGACTCTGCCAGGATGATACTGAGGATGCACCAGTATTCCCGAAAGTATGGGCACAAATAGTACCTCTAATAGAGGGTTTACCGCTTGTCGCTCATAATAAACCTTTTGACGAAGGGTGTCTGAAGGCTGTATTCCGTGTATATCAGATGGACTACCCAGATTACGAGTTTTACGACACTCTTTGTGTTTCACGACGAGTGCTCCCTGATTTAGAAAATCACCAACTTCAAACTGTAGCTGCCGCCTGTGGTTATATGTTAGATAACCATCATCACGCACTTGCCGATGCAGAAGCCTGTGCTTGGATAGCAAGAGAAATATTATAACTATTATTCATTATAGAAAATGATTAAAACACTACAACTTAGCAATAATATATTTCAGTATAAACTTGATGGCATGAAAATGGGAATCAAATGTGGCTGTCAAGTATCTGATATAATTGCAAGACATTTGTCTCGTCGCCCGTTTCATCTCAATGTCATAGAGGCGGCATGTCACGGAAGATTTAAGGAAACAGGACATAGCCTTGTACTTGCAGACATGCTCAGGCATCCAGCTATTCAGAATTCATTTATGGAACATCTTCTTGGACTAAGCCATGACTATATGGAGGTCACAGCAGAAACTGATAGAGTTGACGTTGCCCTCAAAGGTGATGATATCTTTGTTATAGTGGAGAACAAAGTAAATGCAGCAGAAGAGCAAAACTGTCAAGTATACAGATACGTACACGAAATTGCCATAGACAAGTATAGCTACGACCTATCTCAGATATATGTGCTATATTTGAATCCCACTAATAATAATCCGCCCTCAGAGTATTCTCTCTGTGACGAAAATAATGAAAACAACGTTTTTGAAGAATTGGGTGAGGATCACTATAAAGTCCTGTCATATAAATATGATGTCACAGATTGGCTTCGCAGTATATCGGTTAACAATGAGCCACATATCGTCAGCGCATTAGACCAGTATATAGATTTTTTAGAGAATAAATTTCACACAACTTCATTAGATATAGACATGAACAACGAAATTAAAGATTTTCTGTTAAAGGAACTCAAAGTGGACAACAGTACGTTGGAAGAACAACTGTCAGCTCTTGACAGTCAGTACAACAAAACACAGGAACTTCTCAGTTCTATAGATAGTCTCAAAATAGAACTGAGAAAAGAACTGTCACATAAGATGATGAGAGAGTGGCAACGACAGATAGAAGAGCAACTCTGCATAAAACTCTCACAAGACGATCATTCTTTTGGTGTACAACTCAATAACAAAGTGTGGTTAGGGGTATGGGATGGCTACGATTCTGCTAATCATCTACCGTACTGGGGATTTCAATACACTACATATAAAAAGGATGATAATCCCGAATTGTACAAATGTGTTGAGACGTTAATCACAGGAGCAGGAATCAATAAGTTCCAAGCGGATAACAAAGAGTTTATAGCATGGTATACTACTCAAAAAGGAGTTGAAAGGTTCACTTCACTTTACCATGCTGCAAAAGAAAAAGGTCTATTGCCGTAGCAGTATTTACCGAATAATGCTTGTACGTTTCGTTTTGAATGAAAATACTTATTGTCAATGAACAGGAGTATTGAACATGAGTTAAATGTCCTTTTTGCAGAGTGGGAATCCAAAATGAAGGCGAATGACAATACGTCCCATTTCACGAGGGATGGACTGATGTATAACAGTTTACCCAATGAGCAAAATGAGGACTTTTGGTTTTCTTCATCCAAGCGTGTCTTGTTTTTGTTGAAAGATCAGAATCAACAAGGAATGGAGAAGTGGGATGAAGACATCCGTGAGTGGTTGATAGATACAGTAAATGACAAGACCGAAAGCCAACTGAAGATAAAGGAGGCTAATAGAAATTTATCTCCTCGTTTTATTAGAAATCTCGCATATCTCCTTTGGGGATTGTCAAAGGCCGACAAAGACAACCCCTGGTGGTATGATGAGGTCATAAAGCATTTTGACGAAGTAAAAGATTTTTTCAACACCCAACCTTTCGCAATTGTTGAATGTAAAAAACAACCAGGTGGAGGAAAACTCGAAGACAAAAAACTTAAGCAACATCTTGCTGACTATGGGGATTTGCTCATACGTGAAATAGAAATACTGTCACCGACAATGATAGTATGTGCAGGAGGACCTATATATGACTTTGCTATCAACAAATTATATCCACAAGAGGAACTCATAACCATTGAAGGGCACCAAGAAATGCGTTTACATACATCGACAGGTACACTGATATTCTTTTCATATCATCCGAGCGATAGAAAAACTTCCCGCGACTTCTATGATAGTGGTGTTATGTATCATTATAGAGAGTTTTTAGAATATCAATTAAAAATGAAACAATAGTAACTATGGCAATTTGAAGGAATACAGTAAAATACACCATAATAGAAAAAATAGCTAATGCTCACCTATATCTCCGACACTTCCCACTATAAAGAGGTTCTTTCACGGGTGCAATCCGTGAAGCACATGCTTTGGATTGGTACTGCTGACATCAAAGACCTCTATGTGGAGGTGGGTAAAGAAAAGAAGCCGTTTCTGGCTCTCATTGCCCAACTTATTCGGCGTGGCGTGGAGGTAAGACTTGTACATGCCAGAGAACCTGGCCCAAACTTTCGGGAGGACTTTGACAAGTACCCTGTTCTTTACGACCGCTTGGAGCGAGTTCTCTGTCCTCGTGTTCATTTCAAGATGCTTGTCTTTGACGGAAAAGAAGTATATATCGGTAGTGCAAACCTTACTGGTGCTGGTATCGGTATGAAGACGGATAATAAAAGAAACTTTGAAGCTGGCATCCTTACAGATGAACCAGTAATTGTCGAACAAGCTATGAACCAGTTTGATGAAGTATGGATGGGTAAATTCTGTAAGACCTGCAAGCGTAGAGAGTTCTGTCCAGACCCAATAGCATAGTTTTTTTGTTAATAACAGCATTTTTCCAAGACCTCTGCCACCAGTTGGCGGAGGTCTTGGTTTTCTTTGCACTCAGAATTAAACATCACACAGTGCAATATGAGAAAATTATTCAAGAATAAAGAAAAGAAACATTTAAAAATCCATATATATGAATGGGATATTGATGTGTATGTTCCAGAAAATGAGGAACAACGTTATATTAAAGCTGCTGAGAATGTCAGCCAAAAAATAGAAGCATATATGGACATATATGTTCGACAGCAATATGTTCCACAAAAGAGCTATATGGAAATATTGTTAATGACGTTACTTGACATCGCTGTTACATCAACAGAAAAGGAACGTGTTCTTGGATTTAATAAATTTTGGAGACGAATCAATAATATAATCAAAAACAAGTAGCAATATGATTGACATTAACGATTACGACATTCAATGCATTGAGCATGAAATTCTTTGGAAGTACGACAAATCCCCATGTGATTATCCAGATTGTGACTGTTTGTTGTCCTTACGAAAGGATATGATAAACGAAAGGGTTCTTGCCAATCAGGAAGAAATACTCCCAGACATCATCGCATTCAATGATGCCATGACTGACGCTCTGCGGGAACTATATGACAGGGCACATCGTATCTGGAACAGCATCAAAGACAATGAGGATTTCAAGGGTGCCGAGATCGAGGCAAAATGCTATCTTAGTTACGACTATCCGAAACTTCATCCCGTCCAAGGTGATGATAGGCAAGATTTGTGGAATGCCATCTGTGATGCTGGTTGGAACAAATTATATGACGATGGTGTTTCGCTGACAAGTCTCTCCCTTCCTCGCAATGACGAATCATTTGAAAGCTTCATTGGAATGGATGATGGTTATAATAATTGGAATGAAGGACTCGACAGAGAACTCACTAAGGATTTGCACCTTACAAGTGCCTTCCACAACCTCTATGAACACATGGAGTTCGCAATTACAGACTTCGTCTATGTGCGTGAGTTTGAGACAGAAATCAACATTGAAATCCACAAATAGAATGAATACAAATGATGAATCGTTAATTAGAGAGGTGCTTGACTCGCGCAATAGTATCGTCAAAATAGATGCTAACGATGTGAGAGACTTGTTTCAGGAAGGAGGTGAAATCCATGCTTATAATGCTTCTGTAGATGCATCAATGAAGAAAAGGATGGAATTGCTGATGGATCTGATAATCGTAAACACCAAGAAGTATGAGCCATTCAGTCATGCTCTGATATTTTTATTCTTCCCAGAAGACCGCCCTTTACTGATGGAGGAACTAAAGCCATTTAGTGACTGGATTGAATCTGTACCAGGTGAATTGAGGATTAAGTGGGGAATGGCGACTCAATCTACTCAAGAACTTCGAGCAATTGTGTTATTACAATAATAGAAAACGAATTTTTCTGCTGTTTATAGGCCAAAAATCGAAAAAATACACTCTAAAACCATTGTTTTAGCTTTTTGAAATCTGTAATACTGTAATATTGTAACGCTTTACGCGTGTAAATATAATTGCGTCATAAAGCGAAGTTCATGCTCTTATGTAATGATTACTATGAAATGGAATAATATCACATTGAGATAAACGAAATTCGGGGACTCAACCTCATGGTGAGTCCCCGAATGGGTATGTTGCATTGAGTTATCAATTGCAATTACTTGATGTTGGGTTCTTCCAGTCCCAGACCTTTTTTCTTGTCAACAGCCTTCAGCACGAAACCGAGCAACAGGGCTGCAACGCCAAGACTTGCCAACATGATGAGGGGAGCGGTGTAGTCGAACTTTGTAGGATCGGTAACACCCGGATTAGACTTGTCGAGCACCTTACCGATGAGCAAGGGGAACAGCCACAAACCGATGTTCTGAATCCAGAAGATCAACGCATAGGCAGAACCGATAACCTTAGCATCAACCAGTTTGGGCACACTGGGCCACAATGAAGCAGGAACCAGCGAGAACGAACTTCCCAATACCAGAATGGTAGCGTAGGCAATGATGATACCACCCACAGCGCTATCCTTGAACAAAGGCAGAATGAAGGCAAAGGTCAGGTGGCAAGCGATAAGCAATACCGAACCGAGTATCAACATAGAAGCTGCCTTACCCTTGTGGTCAACATAACTGCCGAGGATTGGGGTGATGAGTACTGCCAACAGTGGGAATACAGCGAAGATACTCTCTGCCGACTGACGCATGTAACCCATGTAACAATAGGTTATGAGCGAGATAATTGAAAAGGCGAGCAGGATAAACTGGTTCCTCTTTACCTTTTGGAAATTGCTGGCAAAACCTGCAGCAGCTACGATGAGCATGATAACATACTGTACGATGGTTACAGAAGAACTTGCCCAAAACGAATCCTGTGAAGGTTCAACGAGGGTGAGGTTACACTGCAGCATGTTTACCGCATACTTCTGGAAGGGGAAGATAGCTGAATAGTAGAGCACACACAACAGGGCAACGAGCCAGAAACCGCTTGACGTGAGAATCTGCCCCAGATCGCTAATTTTGAATGGATCGTCTTTCTCTTCAGCCTCACCAGTCTGACTGTCGAGTTTCTTATCCATGAAGAAATAAACGATGGTCATGATGAGGGCAATACACATCAGTACTACGCCGAAGGCAACGCTACGGCTAACGCTGATATTACCACCGAGCTTGGCAAAGAAGGGAGAGAAAATCATACAGGTGGCAACACCCAAACGTGCCAATGCCATCTCAGAACCCATAGCCAGTGCCATTTCGCGTCCCTTAAACCATTTCACAATACCGCGGCTCACGGTGATTCCTGCCATTTCGCAACCACAGCCGAAGATCATAAAGCCGCAGGCGGCAAACTTGGCTGAGGCGGGCATTCCCTCATAGAAAGGCGAAACGCCCAATTCGTCGAATACAGGAATGTAGTTGAGGTTGTTATTAAACCATACTTCCAGACTGCTGCCTGTGAAATAGTCGGTCACAGCGTACCACTTGACAATAGCACCAGTCAACATAACGGCTGCTGAAAGTACAGCGGTGAATCGCACACCCATCTTGTCGAGGATGATACCTGCAAAGATGAGGAAAAATACGAATACGTTGAGGAATACCTCCGAACCCTGCATGGTACCGAAGGCGGTAGAGTCCCATCCGCGATACTCCTGCATGAGGTCTTTGATGGGCGAGAGAATATCCATAAAGATATAGCTGCAGAACATGGCGAGGGCAAGCAACAGAAGGGCTGTCCAGCGCATGGCGGCAGAATCTCTCAGTGTTTTTTGAATTTCTTGTGTCATTTGTTTATTAGATAATTGTTTGTTGCAGAGTGAGTGGACAACGGATTATTTCTTCAACCAACGGTCGAGCCAGCCAAAGAAGGTGCGCTGCCACAGAATGCCGTTCTGGGGCTTCAATACCCAGTGGTTCTCATCGGGGAAGATGAGCAGTTCGGCAGGAACGCCACGCAGACGTGCGGCATTGAAGGCACCCATACCTTGGTTATAAACAATGCGGTAGTCTTTCTCGCCATGGATGCAGAGGATGGGGGTATCCCATTGATCTACGAACAAGTGGGGAGAGTTCTTATAAGTCTTGTCGGCACGAGCGGTACGGTCTTTCTTCCAATAAGCATCGTCGTACTCCTGATTGCTGAAGAATACTTCTTCGGTGTCGGTGTACATGGATTCGAGGTTGAAAGCACCATCGTGTGAGATAAACGCCTTGAAGCGCTTGTTGTGGTGACCAGCGAGATAATATACGCTGAAACCGCCAAATGAAGCACCAACGCAACCCAAGCGGTCTTTGTCAACGAAAGGCAGATTCTTTGCGGCATCATCGATGGCAGACAGATAGTCATCCATGCATTGGCCGGTCCAGTCGCCAGAAATCTCTTCTTTCCACTCCTGACCAAAGCCGGGGAGACCACGACGGTTGGGTGCGATGACTACATAGCCGTTGGCAGCCATGATCTGGAAATTCCAGCGATAGCTCCAGAACTGTGATACGGGACTCTGTGGACCGCCTTCGCAGAATAGCAGGGTGGGATATTTCTTACCTTCCTCATAGTTGGCAGGCAAGATAACCCATACGAGCATCTCTTTATTATCGGTGGTCTTTACCCAACGCTGTTGCACCTTACCGAAGGTGAGTTGGTCGAGAATCTGCTTGTTCTCCTGACTGATCTGGGTAACCTGAGTCTTCTCGATGTTCTTGCCGGGAGTAACCATATAGATATCTGTTGGAGCGGAAATGCTCTGGCGAGTAGCGAGGATGCGCTTACCGTCGTTGGCCAGTTGGAGCGAAGTCCAGTCAGACCAGTGGTCGGTCAGCTGACTTACCACGCCTTTGCGATCTACACGATACATGTTCTTGCAACCATGCCATACGCTGATGAAATAGAGCATGGCAGTTTTGTCTTTTGCAGGAGCCCAGCAGAAGGCATCGATATCTGAGTTGTGGGCAACGTACTGCTTGGTGCCGGTTTCGAGCGAATAGACACAGATGCGGTTAAGGTCAGACTCATAGCCATCGCGAGGCATCGACAGCCAAGCAATATATTTACCGTCTGGCGAGAACATAGGATTCTGGTCGTAGCCAGTATTGGCATTAGGGTCTGCATTGACAGCTTGATCCGTACGGGTGTGGGTCATGTCGGTTGCAGGCTGTTTCCAGTCGGCAGGTTTGCAGAGGTTGCGTGTCTCGCGCGTACCTATATTATAAAGGAAGATATCAGAGTCGGTCGAAGTAGCATATTCCATGCCGATTTTCTTGCGGCAAGTATAGGCAATGGTCTTCGAATCGGGACTCCATGCCAACTGTTCAATACCACCGAATGGTTCCATAGGACATTCGAAAGGTTCGCCTTCAAGAATATCTATACCCTGTCCAACTCCTTCAGAAGTCACTTCTGCTAAGAAAGGATGCTGGATGCTCTCTACGTAATGATCCCAATGGCGGTACATCAAGTCGGTAACGCGGCGTCCTGTAGCCAAAGGCAGGTCGTCGGGATTCTTCTTGATGATTTCGTGGAAAGGAATCGACTGTATGAGGATGACTTTCGTTCCGTCGGGTGAGAATTTGAAGCCTTCTACCTTGCCCCCAGTCTTAGTCAGTTGTTGGCGATCGCTACCGTCGGCTTTCATGGTCCAGATTTCTCCGCCACAGTTGAACGCAATGGTTTCGGCATTAAGCCATACGGGATCTGTCTCGCTCTTGCTGCTGGTGGTGAGCTGGCGTTGCTGGCTACCGTCGGCATTCATGATGCAGATGACCTGATGGCCTTTGTTTTGCTTCACGCTGTAGTAGCCTACTTGATAGACCACCTGACTGCCGTTGGGTGATGCAGCCACACCGCCAATGCGTCCCATGGCCCAAAGAGCTTCGGGAGTCATCATCCGGCTGTTGAGCTTGATGTTGCTTTTTCCAATGTTCACGTTGTCTTGTGCTTTTGCTGTCCCAGCGCCTATGATGAGCAGAGCGGTGGCGACAAGTGTAATTAGTTTGTTCATAGATTACAATTCTTAGCTATTTTTTCTTGATAGGATCGCATGTCAGTCCGCATCCCAGTTTCTTGAAAATCTTTCGATCTACTTCGCTGAGCATGACGGTGCTGTGAACTTGACAGTCGCGCAACTGTGGCAATTGCTCTAATGCGCGGCGACAGTTCTCATCGTTTTCCGAAAGTACGGAGAGCGCCACGAGTACCTCATCGGTGTGCAGACGTGGGTTTCTTGCTCCGAGAAATTCGGTCTTAGTCTTTTGAATGGGTTCTATCATGCTTTGTGGGATGAGTTTCACCTCGTGGTTGATGCCAGCCAGATATTTAGTGGCATTGAGGATTAGTGCGGCGCAACATCCGAGCAACGGACTCGACTTGGCGGTGATGATCGTACCGTCATGGAGTTCGATGGCTGCTGAGGTGTGTCCTGTTTCTGCTTTGTATTTAGCAGCAGCCACGGTAGTTTTGCGGGTGGCTGTGGTAATCTTAGCCTGATTGAAGAGCATCAGGATTTTGTTTACCTCGTTTTCATTGTCGGCACCATCAGCCAGTTTGTTGGTGGCAGCATAGTAGCGACGTATGATTTCATCCTTTGATGCTTGACAGCACACTTCGTCGTCGGAAATGCAGAAACCTACCATATTGACACCCATGTCTGTGGGTGATTTGTAGGGGTTCTCGCCATAGATTCCTTCGAAGAGCGCATTGAGCACAGGGAATATTTCTATGTCGCGATTGTAGTTGATAGCCACTTTGCCGTAGGCTTCCATGTGGAAGGGGTCGATCATGTTGACATCGTTGAGGTCGGCGGTAGCAGCCTCGTAGGCGATGTTGACAGGATGTTTCAGCGGCAGATTCCATACAGGGAATGTTTCAAACTTAGCATATCCGGCATGAACACCACGTTTGTTCTCGCCATAGAGTTGGCTGAGGCATACCGCCATCTTACCGCTTCCGGGTCCAGGAGCTGTGACGATGACGAGTGGGCGTTCAGTCTCTACGAAATCGTTTTTGCCGAATCCTTCGTCCGAGGCGATGAGTGCCACATCATGTGGATAACCATCGATGAGATAGTGTACGTAGGATTTGATGCCGAGACGTTCCAAGCGATGGCGGAAGGCATCTGCAGCACGCTGTCCGTCGTAGTGGGTGATAACTACTGAGCCGACCATGAAGTCGCGGCTCATAAATTCGTCGCGCAGTCGGAGCACATCTTCATCGTAGGTAATGCCGAGGTCGGCACGCACCTTGTTTTTCTCAATGTCATCAGCGCTGATGACGATGACTATTTCCAAACTATCGCGCAGTTGTCCAAACATGCGGAGTTTGCTGTCGGGCTTGAAGCCAGGCAAAACTCGTGAGGCATGATGGTCGTCGAACAGCTTACCGCCGAGTTCGAGGTAGAGTTTACCATCGAACTTGGCGATACGCTCGCGAATGTGTTCTGACTGTATTTTGAGGTATTTATCGTTGTCGAAACCTATTGTCATGATATTAGCGATCTTGTTATTTCTTGTGGAGATTGTTGCGCTGGCGTTGCAGTTCTTCCTGTTGCTTTTGTAGTGCTTCCAGACGTGCAGCCAGTCCACTTTGTTTCTTAGGATTGTTCTTGTTGGCCTGATAGTTGGCTTCCAGTATGGCGAGGAGTTTCTCGTCGTTAGTGGTTTTGCGGAGCAGCCACATGATGCTGGCAGAGAAGAACAGCGAGATGAAGTAATAGAAGTTAAGACCGCTGGAGTAGTCGTTGAAGATAAAGAAGAACATGAGCGGCATGATGTACATCATCCATTGCATCATCTTCATCTGCTCTGCCTGCTGTCCAACCATCTGGTCACGCTGTTGGCGCATAGAAATCCATGTGTAGATGAGCTGTGCGGCACAGAAGAGAATACAGGTGAGTGAGAGGTGGTCGCCGATACCCCAGATATTGGTGCCCCATTCAAAAATGGGGTCGTAGGTAGAGAGATCGTCCATCCAGAGGAAGCTCTGTCCACGCAGTTGAATGGCATTTGGAACAAACCAGAACATGGCAATCCAGATTGGCATTTGGATAATCATGGGGAGACATCCACCCATTGGGCTTACACCATATTTGGAGTAGAGCGACATCATCTCCTGTTGTTTCTTCATCTGGTCTTCCGGCTTGTCATACTGCTTGGTAGCCTCTTCGAGTTTGGGTTTGAGCACGCGCATCTTGGCAGATGACATGTAGCTCTTCTTTACCATAGGATAGGTAATAACCTTGAGGATGATGGTGATGAGAATAAGCACGACACCCATACTGAAGCCGAGGCTTGCCAGGAAGTCGAAGACATAGAGCGTGAACCAACGGTTGATCCAGCGGAAGAGTGTCCATCCGAGGTTGACGAGCTGTTCGAGGTCGAGGTCTTTGCCAAACTGGCTTTGTGCTTCTACACTCTGTATGAGGCGGAAATTGTTGGGACCAATATACATTTCAAACTCAGAGACCTTGACACCTGTTGGATCGAATGCAGTCTTGAGTTTTGCCTCAAACTGTTTCAGATAGTTGGTGCCTTTCTCCTGTGAGATGCTGGAGAGTGCAGCATTAGCCGAGAAGTTGTCTTTAGAAATGAAAGCAACGCTGAAGAACTGGTTGCGGAAAGCCACCCAGTCGAGTTCTTCCTCAATGGTTTTTGACTTATCACCCGACTCGGAGAGATTGTCGGTGCTACCTTTGCTCTCTTTATAGAAGATAGAGGTGTAGCGATTCTCAAAGGAGTGTCCCTTCTCGTGCTGGCGGCAATGGTCAGTCCATTCAATCTCCATCTCCTTATAGGTAGGTGCGAAGGCTTTTGCCAGTCCTTGAGCTTGAAGTGAGAAGTGGAGCATGTAGTCGTTGCCGAGTCTGTATTTCATGATGAGCTGTCCGCCATTGCTGGCTGTGGCTGTCATGGTGACGGTCGAGTCAGTTTGTTCTGATGGAACGAAGTAGAGGTCGGCAGTTACGATGTTGTCCTCTTTGCCTGCAAACAGGAAGTTGAGGTTTTGGTCCTTGGCATCGAAGAGTGTGAGGTCTTTAGCGCCATTGAGGTCTTTGAAACCGAGAATGCGAGCCTTGCGCACTACGCCACCTTTGGTGTCGAGTGTCAGTTCGAGTTTGTTGTTTTTCAGAGTAACCTGTTTTGATTTGCCGTTAAGGGCAGGGTAGAAGAGTGCCGTAGTGTCGGCAGCCAGCGCCTTCTCCTGTTGCTTTTTGTTGATAGTTTCTTGGGCAGCGGCCTTTTTAGCCTTGTCCTGGAGTGCATTGGCGATGGAGTCTTGTTGACGTGCGGCTTCGATCTGCTCTTGCGAGGGACTGTTGTACCAACTGAACCCTATCAGCACGACTGCGATGAGGATGAAACCGATGATGGTGTTCTTGTTCATTTCTTGTTGTTTTGTTCTTTCTGATTATTTTTTATTTATTATTGCTGTTTTTATGAAATCAAGGAAGAGCGGATGTGGATGGAGCACGGTCGATTGGTATTCTGGGTGGAACTGTGTTCCGATGTACCATTTGAGCTCTGGTATTTCTACTATCTCCACGAGATTGCTTTCTGGGTTTCGGCCTACACATTGCATGCCTTTTTGCTCATATTCCTTGATATAGTCACTATTGAACTCATAGCGGTGGCGGTGGCGCTCCTGTATGTGTTCTTTCTGATAGATGTTGAAGACGTGTGATCCTTGACGCAGGATGCAGTCGAATGCACCGAGTCGCATGGTTCCGCCCATGTTGGTGATGTCTTTCTGTTCTTCCATGATGTCAATCACGTTGTGTGGTGTCTTTTCGTCCATTTCCTTGCTGTTGGCATCAGTATAGCCTAACACGTTGCGTGCAAATTCGATGACCATCATCTGCATGCCGAGGCAGATGCCGAAGGTGGGGATATCGTGTGTGCGGGTGTAGTGGGCGGCTATGATTTTGCCCTCTATGCCGCGGTGGCCGAATCCCGGACAGATGACGATACCGTCTTGACCTGCCAGTTTTTGTGCCACATTATCTTCTGTAATGTCTTCCGAGTTGATGAATGTCAGCACAGTCTTGTGGTCGTTATATACTCCCGCTTGCGAGAGACTTTCGCGAATGCTCTTGTATGCATCCTGCAAGTCGTATTTTCCCACTAGTCCGATGTGTACTTCTTTTGTGGCTTTGTTGCGTCGGTCGAGGAAACTTTTCCATGGTCCGAGTTCTGGAGTGGGACCGACCTCCATGTTCATCTTGCGAAGAATGGCGGTGTCGATGCCTTGGTTTTGCATGTTGACCGGCACTTCATAGATGCTGGGTAGGTCTTCGCTCTGTATGACGCAGTCGTAATCGACGTTACAGAAGGCAGCCACTTTATGGCGTATCTCATCGCTCAGATGTTTCTCTGTGCGGAGCACGAGGATGTCGGGCTGTATGCCCACGCTCTGTAGTTCTTTTACAGAATGCTGGGTTGGCTTGGTTTTGAGTTCCCCTGCTGCTCTCAGATAGGGTACGTAGGTCAAGTGCACGTTGATGGCATTCTTTCCCAATTCCCACCTCAGCTGTCGGATGGCTTCCATGAATGGAGCACTCTCGATGTCGCCGATGGTTCCGCCAATTTCTGTGATGACGAAATCGTAGTGGTACTTTTCTCCCAGCAGTTTGACGTTTCTCTTAATCTCGTCGGTGATGTGTGGTACCACCTGAATGGTTTTTCCCAGATAGTCTCCGTGGCGCTCTTTGTCGATGACAGCTTTGTAGATTCGTCCTGTTGTCAGCGAGTTGGCCTTGGTAGTCTGAATGCCTGTGAACCGTTCGTAGTGTCCGAGGTCGAGGTCGGTTTCCATACCATCTACCGTAACATAGCATTCTCCGTGTTCATAGGGATTCAGCGTGCCCGGATCGATGTTGATGTATGGGTCAAACTTTTGAATAGTGATGTTGTAGCCACGGGCTTGTAAAAGCTTTCCTATTGATGAAGAGATAATGCCCTTTCCCAGTGACGATACTACGCCACCCGTGACGAAAATGTATTTTGTGTGTGTCATATGTAATAATATAAGTATAATTATTAATACAAGGTGCAAAGGTACGAATAAGTGAGCAGAATACAAAAGAAAACTTTTCTTTTCTTTTGTATTCTCGAACGCTAGTACCTAAGCGACAACGTCGCAGAGGTACGAATAAGTGAGCGAAATGCTAAAGGATATTTTGTTTTTCTTTCATTTTTGAACGCAAGTGTCAAACTATCCATGCTTATTCCCGATACATCTATAACGCTATCTATGGGTGTGCAACATCGGTATGGCGAAATAAATATGGGTATTAGGATATGATTTGAGATTTATTTCGTATCTTTGCATCCGAAATATTTGATAATGATGAAATACAAGTATCTGTTACTTCTATTGTTTACTCTGCTGACTGCCACACAGTCTATGGCCCAGCGCAGATTGACTAAAAGTGGTAGGGCAAGTGCCGATACCGCTTTGATTGTGAAGCAATATGCCGACTCGTTGGCATTACTCAAGCAACAGCTTGAAGAAGTGCGGCGAGTGAACGATAGCCTGCATAGCGAATCGACCGATGGGCGCTATTATCGCCTTTTTGCTCCTACAACATTCTATCACTCAGGTGTGAAGCGTCAGTTTTCGCTTGATGGAGAGAAAGGTGACGAAGTAGCAGAGGCTGTTGACAAAGCTATGCTCCAACTCTATATGAAGCGTCCAGACTTGGTGAAGAATAACGAGACACGTTTGAAGAAAGCTGGAACGCTACGAGAGGATGTCAACAAGGAAGTGAAGCAGAAGGTAGATCTTACACGAAAAGTTGAGTTGCAGCCAGAAGAACCAGAGGCTGTGCCCATCGGACTGGTAGTTACGAAGCCTAACTTCTGGAAGTTTAAAGGCGAAGGCTATCTGCAATTCCTGCAAAACTATGTGTCGGACAACTGGCATAAAGGTGGTGAGAGCAACTACTCGGCAGTAGGAGCTGTTACCCTTGAGATGAACTATAACGACAAGGATAAGATAACTTTTTCAAACAAGTTGGAGATGAAATTAGGTTTCCAAACCTCTCGCTCTGATACGTTGCATAAGTTTAAAGCCAACAACGACCTGCTTCGTCTGACCAGTAAACTCGGACTGCAAGCATCGAAAAAATGGTATTATACCTTGCAGTTGCTGGCTTATACGCAGTTTGCTAGAGGACTGAAATCCAACGATGAGTTTACCTATTCCGACTTCATGTCGCCTTTCGATCTCAACCTTGGTGTCGGTATGGAATATAAGCTGAAGGCGCTTAATGGAAAATTGACAGGTTCGCTCAACTTCTCGCCCCTCTCGTTCAACTTCCGCTATGTAGCACGCAATACTTTGTTGGACCGTTATAAACTTGGTGGTCACCATACTAAGGAGGACTTCGGTTCGCAGTTTACTGGTGATGTGAAGTGGACGATTACCGACCAAGTGACGTGGAAGAGTCGTCTTTACTATTATACCTCTTATCATCGTGGATTGATGGAATGGGAAAACCAATTCCGGTTTCAGGTGAGCAAGTATATCTCAGCCAACCTTTTCCTTTATCCTCGCTTCGACGATTCTGGCAAGCGCGACGACAAACTTGGCTATTTTCAATTCCAGGAATATTGCTCGTTGGGTCTGAACTATTCGTTCTGATTCTGCATTCGATACCCATACAAAGACTCCTCGACAGTAATTTGTCGGGGAGTCTTTGTATGCAGACCATTACTTCGGTATGTCTTTTGCTTTGTCTTTCGAAGTCTGTTTCGTGGTGTGACGGATATTGGAATGATGCTCTCAAGATAAGGTAGCGTCGTGATTGAAATAATGTAGCGTTTGAGAGATGGATTTGTGAGGTGTTGGGTCTCAGCTATGTCTCAAATAAAAAACCGGTCTGTTTACTTGATGCAAACAGACCGGTTTCATATTATAATTTCTTAATAGGTATTATTCTGTCATGTCACCTTCAATATAAAGACGAGTCATCTCTATAGCACCATTTGTGCGGATAGTGATGGTCTTTTTGAAGTGTCCAGGGAATTTTCCTTCGCCATTGTATGTCACCTTGATCGTACCTTTTCCACCGGGCTGAATGGGAGTCTTGGTGTATTCAGGAACGGTACAGCCACATGAGGCAATAGCCTGATTGATGACAAGTGGTTTCTCGCCTACGTTGGTGTAGGAGAAGGTGCAAGTCACTTTTGGATTCTTTTCAGAGAAAGTGCCAAAGTTGTGGGTGAGTTTCTCAAACTTGATTTCAGCAGGTTTCTGAGCCATCATCGTGGCCATTCCGCATACGAGCATCAAGGCCATAAGTATCATTTTTTTCATGTTCTTTCCTTTCTTTGTTCTTAAAAACGATACAAAAGTATGGCTTTTTCTTGATACATATGCAAAAAACAGATAGTTTTTTTGTATTTTTAACTGATGTCTTTCAGGTGAGTAACTATCAAATTCTATCTGTTTGTACTGATGATTGCATCCCGAACACATCCCGAACACATCCCGAACGCATCCCGAAAGAATAAGGTATAAATGGCCTTTGTAGTAGCCAATAGGTAGTTTGAAAGAGACAAATTCGTACCTCTGCGCCATAGTCGCTTAGGTACTTGCGTTCGAGAATAAAAAAGTAAATTGCTTTTTTCTTTTTGTATTCTGCTCACTTATTCGTACCTTTGATGCTACGCATCTTAGGTACTCTCGTTCGGAAATGAAAAGAAAAACGGGTTTTCCTTTTGCATTTCGCTCACTTATTCGTACCTTTGATGCTACGCATCTTAGGTACTCTCGTTCGGAAATGAAAAGAAAAACGGGTTTTCCTTTTGCATTTCGCTCACTTATTCGTACCTTTGCAAACTAAAAGAAAGAATAAAAAACGTAAGATAATGTACAGAACAAAAACTTGCGGTGAGCTTAGACTCACTGATGCCGGCAGCGAAGTGACACTTGCCGGATGGGTACAAAGAACACGTAAGATGGGCGGTATGACATTCGTTGACCTGCGCGACCGCTACGGAATCACACAGTTGGTATTCGATGAGTCGGCTGATGCCGCACTCTGCGAACAGGCCAACCGCATGGGACGCGAATGGTGCATACAGGTGACGGGTAAAGTCAGCGAGCGCCAATCGAAGAATGCTAAAATGCCTACTGGCGATATTGAAATTCTTGCCAAACAACTCAACGTGTTGAGCGAGAGCCTTACACCGCCATTCACTATTGAAGATAATACTGACGGTGGAGATGATATCCGCATGAAATACAGATATCTCGACCTGCGCCGTGCTGTTGTGAGAAAGAATCTTGAACTGCGTCACCGTATGACCATCTTGATTCGTAACTTCCTCGACAATCAGAACTTTATAGAGGTTGAGACTCCAATACTTATTGGAAGTACTCCTGAAGGCGCACGTGACTTCGTGGTGCCCAGCCGTATGAATCCCGGTCAGTTCTATGCTTTGCCACAGAGTCCACAGACCTTGAAACAGCTCTTGATGGTGAGTGGATTCGATCGCTATTTTCAGATTGCCAAGTGTTTCCGCGATGAAGACTTGCGCGCTGACCGTCAGCCAGAGTTCACACAGATAGACTGCGAAATGTCGTTTGCCGACCAGGAAGACGTACTTCAGATATTCGAAGATCTCGCACGCCATCTCTTTAAAGAAATTCGCGGCGTAGAGATTCCTAAGATGCAACGCATGACATGGCATGATGCTATGCGTCGTTTCGGTTCCGATAAACCCGATTTGCGCTTCGGCATGGAATTTGTCGAGATGATGGATGTGCTCAAAGGAACTGGTTCATTCTCAGTATTCAACGAGGCAGAATATATCGGCGGTATTGTTGTGCCAGGTTGCGCTGACTATACCCGCAAACAACTCGACCAACTGACCGAATTTGTGAAACGTCCACAGGTAGGCGCCAAGGGATTGGTTTATGTGAAATACAATGCCGACGGTACTGTCAAGAGCAGCATAGACAAGTTCTATACTCCTGAAGTATGGGCACAGCTCAAAGAAAAGACAGGTGCAAAAGATGGCGACCTCGTACTCATCCTCAGTGGTGACAATGCCAATAAGACTCGCGTACAACTCTGTACACTACGCTTGGAGATGGGCGACCGCCTCGGGCTGCGCGATAAAAACAAGTTTGAGTGTCTGTGGATTGTCGATTTCCCACTCTTTGAATGGAGCGATGAAGAACAGCGCCTCATGGCAACTCACCACCCATTCACATTGCCTAATCCAGACGACATCCCCTTGCTTGATGAACATCCAGAACGTGTGCGTGCGGTGGCCTACGACTTTGTCTGCAACGGCATCGAAGTCGGTGGAGGTTCACTCCGTATCCATGATGGTAAACTTCAGGAGAAAATGTTCCAGATTTTGGGCTTCACACCCGAAAAGGCAATGGCACAGTTTGGCTTCCTCATCAATGCCTTCAAGTATGGCGCACCCCCTCATGCAGGACTTGCCTTCGGTCTCGACCGCTTCGTAAGCATTATGGCAGGACTCGATTCCATCCGCGACTGCATCGCTTTCCCAAAGAATAATAGCGGACGCGATATGATGCTCGACGCACCTGGTGAGCTTGATGCCAAACAGTTAGAAGAACTTAACCTGTCTATTGACCTACGTCAAGAATAAAGCGGTAAAAGTGTAAATTTCATGTTAATACGTTAATATATTATAAGATTTTACCTAAATTTGCAACGGAATGTTAGGGAAAGATATTGAATAGTGTATTATTTAACGTAACTATGACAGAGAAAAAAACAACAAAGAAGGCAACTGCAACTGCTAAAGTTGCTGAGCCTAAAAAGGCAACCGTAAAGAAACCCGCAGCCAAGAAGGTTGCTGAAGTAGTAGTCAATGCAGAGAATATCGGCTTCAAGGCTGGTGATGTATATCAGGCACTCGCTGCTGCAGAAAAGGCTCTGACCGTTAAGGAAATTGCCAAAGCTGCTAAAATCAGCGAAGAGGAAACTCTCCTCGGTCTGGGATGGCTCTTCAAAGAGGGTAAGCTCGTTTCGGCTGAAGACAAAATCACATTGGCATAATCCAATATGAAACTATAGAAGAGGCCGGTAAGTTTTTCGCTTATCGGCCTTTTCTTTCCTAACAAATGACATACGACCAACAGATTCTACATATATTGACTGAAGCTGGCGAGCGCGGCATTTCGGTTCAAACCATAGCAAGACACGTCTTTAATATGAATGTGTCGTTTTTTGTATCTCCCGACTTTGAGGAAATACGCACCTATGTACAACAGTATCTCTTACGCAATTCACGATCGTCTTTGTCGCTCATAGAGAGAACAGAACGCAGAGGTTATTATCGTCTCAATACCAAAGGTTCGGCAGATGCCCGACAACTCATGCTCGAATTTCAAGAGCATGAAAACATCGAGGAAGCCGAAGATGAGAAACCTCAACAGCAAGATCTTTCGCTTAGTCTATTTGATTAGCGACCAATCAAACATACTTATTTTATTTCCTTATACACCTCTTCATAAAGACGAAGCAGGTTTTCTGTCGTCTTGCGCCATGAGAAGAGTTTGGCTCTCTCCAGTCCTACAGCCTTCTGTCGTTGGTAGAAGTCTGTATCACGTTCCAGTTGCAACATCTTCAACGCAATCTCATCACTACTTTCAGGGTTAATAAGAATGGCGTCATGACCAGCTATTTCAGGCATGGAAGATTTGTTTGATGTGATAACAGGTGTGCCACAAGCCATGGCTTCAAGCAAAGGAATGCCGAAACTCTCACGCAATGATGTGTAGAGAAATGCAAAGGCATTATTGTAGATATAAGGTAAATCGCTATTGATAATGTATCCAGGTATCACGATGTGGTCACGGATAGCCTCTATGCCGTTGCGCTCGATGATGCCATTGAGATATTCTTGGTCAAGATCAGCCATAAGCAAAGGACGTTTCACTTCTGATAGTTCCAGATATTTGGCATAAGCCACAAGCGTGCGTTCCGTATTCTTTTTCGGATCGGTATTGCCAAGGAAGAAGAAATAGCCAGCATCGGCAATATATTTTCTGTATTGTTGTTTGTCACTTTCTATAGGACGAAACCACTCGTTGTAACCGTTATAAATCATCTTCAACTGGCTGTCGGGCAGTTGAAGTTTCTGTTTGATATTGCCTAATTCAAAATCAGATACCGTAATGATGCGGCGACATTTCTTCAGAATGCGAGGCACATTCCATCGGCGGTAGAAATAACCCAGGTTTTGATAGAGCGATTTATTCTTTTTGTCGCGTGGCTCCAGAAAGATGATGTCGTGCAGCGTCAGCACCAATGGAATGTCGCACCAGATAGGTGCCGTATTGCTTGTGCAATGCAAAATATCTACACCTGCTTTTCTTGCGGCACGTGGTAAAGCCCATTGTTCCCAAAGCGGATAGGACGGACAATTGACTTCGATGATGTGAACATGTTCAGAACTCTCTATACAGCGATCAACGCTAGGTTTGACAAAGACAAAATACTCATGTGGGGTATCCATCTTTTGCAGTTCTTTAATCTCTTGAAGAACCACGAAATCCATGCCGTGTTTGTTCTTGCGGAATATGCGTTGCGCTTCAATACCAATTCTCATCATCTCACAGTCCTTATATGGGGAAATAGTTCTCAAATATTATTTAGTCCAGTCTCTTGATAATTCTTGCTGGAACACCAGCCACGACGCAATGGTCGGGCACATCTTTGCTGACCACAGCACCTGCTGCAACAACCGAATGGCAACCGATGGAAACACCAGGGAGGATGACGGCATTGGCGCCAATCCATACGTCATCGCCGATAATAATAGGTTGTGTGCTGATACCTTGCGCATCAATACGTAGATTGGTGTCTGCGAAATTATGGTTGAGCGCAGTTACGGTGATGCCTTGTGCCAGATTGACATGATTGCCGATTGCTACAGGGCCGATTACTGTGCAATGAAGCCCGATGCGCGTGTGATTACCAATACTGACGTCGCCTACAGCATTGTTGATACAGCAGAACGATTCTATCACACTATTCTTGCCAAGCGAAAACTTTCGGTAGGGTGGGGTGTCCATCCTCACACTACTGTATATCTTCGAACTGCGACCACGATGTTGATAGAGAGGCGCCAGTATTCTGATGTACCATCGGGGGCGTGCATCTCGTTGGTTCATGATGATACAGTCCAACAGATGTTTCAATCGTGGACTTGCTTTCAGCCGTTCTCGCATCGTTTCTTTGTCTTTCATGGCGGTAAAGGTACTACTAAAAGTGTAAAAATGCAAATTTTATGGTGATTTTTCGAAAATAATCTATACTTTTGCAAAGATAAATACTATAAGGATGAAGATACTCTTCCTCGTTTACCACGGATTTTCCGACTATAGCGGTATCAGCAAGAAGATTCACTATCAAGTGAAGGGACTGCGTGAAAACGGACACGATGTCCGCCTCTGCTACTATGCTTTCTCTCCCGAAGGCCATCGTTGTCGATATATTGATGGTCAGGTTATACAGGATTATGGCAAGGGACGCTTGGCTGCTGTGCGTCAGCGTGTTGACTATCGCTGTGTGTATGACTACTGTCTTCGTGAGGGAATAGCGTTCGTCTATGCCCGTAGCTTTCATAATGCCAATCCCTTCCTGATTCGTTTCTTCCGTAGATTGCGATCAAAGGGAATAGTGGCAGTTACCGAAATCCCCACCTATCCCTATGATTCGGAATATACTCACGACTATGGATGGAGTGTGCGGTTGGGTGTCTTTATCAATAAACAATACCGCCAACAATTGGCGCAAACCATGTCAGCCATCGTCACTTTCTCTGACGAACAGGAGATATTTGGTCAGCAAACCATCCGCATTAGCAATGGTGTGGATATGGATAGCACACCTTTGCATCCTGCGTTTCCGCAATTATCCAATCCCCTTCACCTGATCGGTGTGGCAGAGGTGCATTATTGGCACGGCTTCGACCGATTGATAGCTGGTTTGGGTGTCTATTACCAACAGCCGAGCAAGGTAAAGCGTGACGTCATCTTCCATATTGTGGGTGGAGTGGATGAAACGTATATGACAGGCAATTCCAAGCAGATAGGCTTTCAAACTTTGATAGACCGCTATGATTTGAAGGATAAAGTCATATTCCATGGAGCTTTGTTTGGTGCAGAATTGGATGATGTCTTCAACCAATGCCAGTTTGCCATCGGTTCTTTAGGACGCCATCGTAGTGGTATAACTCGTATCAAGACCTTGAAGAACCGTGAGTATGCCACTCGCGGCATACCTTTTATATATAGCGAACAAGATGAAGATTTCGATCATCAGTCTTATGTCTTAAAGGCTCCAGCAGATGAATCGCCCATCAATATCTGTGATATCATCGATTTTGTAGATAGTCAATCATGGAATCCTACGGTCATACGTCATAGTGTGGATCATCTGTCGTGGAAGGTGCAGATGCAGAAAGTGGTTGAATCTGTGTTTCCAATCCATCAGTTGAAAGACTGATTCTGACTAACGTTTGACGAAAAACCGCACCAAGAGGAAGTTGATGGGTACGCAGATGGCAAACATAGGCAACGGCGCCCATTCTTTCGCAACACCCAGCCATAGGAATAAATTGAGGAATATGTTTTGCAATATTAGGTTGACCAAATGACTTAAGGCAAAGCCGCCTGCTTTCTTTCTATTGGGTTTTACCTGAAATGTAAAGTAGGTTGTCATGATGAAGTTGCAGACAAAGCTAACCAGATAGCCCACCGTATTGGCAGCAGTTTCGTTGAGGTGCCCCAGCAGCAAGTAATATATGCCATATTGGATGCCGGTGGCAATCACTCCGACAATGCCGAAACGGATGATTTCTCCCAATCCCTTACTGTGTTTCATTCTTCAATTAGTGCTTTCCATTGTTTGATAATACTGTCGGTATTGAAGTTTTTGGCAATGTCCATGGCTTCAGCAGACTTCTCTTTCCAATTGATCATGGTGGCAACGCCCATTCTGCGCGACAAATCTTCAACATCTCCATTTCTGAAATACATGCCGAAATCGCCCATAATCTCTTGACACACGGGGAGATCGGAAGAAACCACAGGAAGCCCATGTGACATTGCTTCAACAAGCACGAGCCCCCACCCTTCCCACCGCGAACTCAATATATAGACTTGAGCACGTGAATAATACGCTTGGATATTGTTGGTAAATGGATGGATAGTGATTCTGTTGTTGAGCTTGTATTTGTCTATCATTCGTTGGATGCGATCGCCTTCCTGACCTTCACCCACTATATCCAGATGCCATTCGCTATTATGTTGGGCAAACAGGCAGAAGGCATCTATCAGTATGTCGAATCCCTTGTGGAGTGGCGAGAAACGTCCAATAGCAAGAAATCGCTTGGATGTTCCGTCAGAAGGCTGACCCGGTTTGAGGGTTAGGGGATTATAGATCACGTCGGTTGGGATATGATATTTGATGGCATCGCAATGACACAAAACGATGGTATGGTGTAGTTTCGACAGTTGGTATTCATAGTGTTGTTGCAACTCCTCACCTATATATAATGACCCTTTGCCATAGAGTGCATCGTATGAATTGTGTATCCACCCCATCAATTTCGATCCTTTCAGCTGTTTTTTGCATGTTGCCAGTCTGACTGCCAATGGTGCGTGGTCGCCAATGATGACGTCATACTGTCGGTCTAATTCAGCAACCAAAGCATTCCGAAGTTCTGATGGAAAAGAACTATGCGCATAGAGGTCAGAGGTGAAGTGTGTTTGTGGCAACACTTTCCGATAGAGGTAGCTATATGCCTTACACATCAGGTTCTTCCATTTTCCTACAGGAGGGTATTGGAAGAAACGGAAGTTGATCTGACATTCATCCAGTCCGTAGAGGGTTGTATCGTAAGCCGATGGAGCGTCCAATGTGACAATAGTCACCTCATAGGTGTTGCTTAACGCTTTGGCAATGACTGCAGTAACGCGCTGCACCCCTCCTATACTGAAGATGGAATCAACCAAAAAGCATACCTTTTTTGCCATACCAATGATTTTTCCGCCAAAATTACTAAAAAAACACGAAATGTAAATGGATATAAAGAAATATTTTATATATTTGCACGAACAAACAATTTCAGATATGAAGTTAGTCTATATATTCAGTTCATTTGCAGCAAAAGGTGGCACAGAGCGTATTTTCTGTGACAAGATGAACTGGCTGGCTGAAGTTGCAGGATATGAGATAGTATTTGTAACTTACGAACAAGGTAACCATCCTTTCGCATATCCTTTGTCTAATAAAATCAGACATGTCGATTTAAACACAAGGTTTTTTACAACGGGCACGATGTCATTGCTGAAGAGAATCCGTTTCAAATTCACTATGCCACGATTGTTTAAACATCGCTTGCGAAAGTTGTTAGACGAGATTCAGCCCGATGTGGTTGTGTCCACAACATATGCACTTTTCCTTTTTCGTGAGATTTTATCCCAGCCTTATCGGCACGTCGTAGAATCGCATGTTTATTATCAGCTCTTTTTGCAGAATACATTTACTCATATTCCATGGTTAGACCGTAAGATAGCACGGCATTTGTTGGAAATGCTGAAGCGGTGTGAGAAGGTTGTAGTTCTCACCCATAAGGATGCTGCATGCTGGAAAGGCTATGACAATATCGAGGTTATTCATAACGTAGTGACTAATTATCCAGAAAAAACAACCGATATTGCAGATAGACCGAAAAGAATAATTGCCGTAGGCAGACTTCATGCGCAGAAGGGCTTCGACCTATTGATTCAGTCTTGGCAACTTATAGCCGCAAGGCATCCTGATTGGCAACTTGTCGTCTATGGACATGGTGGAGACCTACAGAAGTTACAACAGCAGTTGGAGGAAGCAGGTCTTACATCGTCTATGACTTTCGCTGGTGCGACCGATAACATCTATAAGGAATATCAGAATAGCGCCTTCTATGTGATGAGTTCGCGCTATGAAGGGTGGGGACTTGTGCTTGTCGAAGCTATGTCGTGTGGTTTGCCCTGTGTTTCCTTCGATTGTCCTTATGGACCGAGTGATATTATTCGCGATGGTGAAGATGGCTTTTTGGTAGAGAATGGCAATATCCAACAGTTGGCTGAAAAGATGGAACTGCTCATCAACAACAAAGAGTTGCGCGAATGGTTGGGAGTACGAGCAAGATTGAATGCTGCAAGATTTACCTCAGACAATATTATGCCACAATGGACGAAACTGTTTGAAACGATAGTTCAAAATGATAATCATTAAACCAACAACTAACAGATAATGACAAACCACAGACACGCCTATTTAATTATGGCTCATAATGAATGGAGCCTGCTCAATGTGTTGCTCTCGTTGCTTGACGATGATCGCAACGATATTTATCTGCATATCGATAAGAAGGTGAAGCAAATGCCAGAGCTGTATCAGCCCAAACATTCTACGCTCTACTATACGCCCAAACGCTACGATGTGAGATGGGGAGATGTCAGCCAGATACATAGTGAGATGGAGCTTTTCAAGACAGCTTTCCAGCATGGCCCCTATCAGTACTACCACAAATTATCGGGTGTGGATCTGCCTATCAAGACTCAAGACTACATCCATCGGTTCTTCGATGAACACGAAGGCAAGGAGTTTATCGGCTTCTTCGACCGTACCGATTATATCAAAGCCGATACTGAGCGCAAGCGCCGCAGATATTATGTCTTGATGCGTTGGAACTTCCGTTGTCCCTTTGAACCGCGTTGGAAGGTTGTGCCCGCACAGATTATCCGTCATATTCTCTTGAAATTGCAGGATATTACCCATTTCTCAAGAGGCAACGAGTTGACATTCCGTACGGGGCACAACTGGGTTTCGCTGACGGAGAAAGCCGTGAAATATCTGATAGACCAGGAGGCTTTTATCAACAAACGCTTTGCCCATACATCGTGTGGCGATGAGATGTATAAACATTCGTTGATTATCTCCAATCCCGAATTGAAGAAGAATATCTTTGATATGGACGATGGTGTTCATAGTTGTATGCGTTTTATCGATTTCAAACGTGCCAACATCGAACAGCAACGATGTGGTGAACCTTATACTTGGCAGGATGGTGACGAAGCGGAATTGCTCAGTTCCGAATATCTCTTTGCACGCAAGATGAGCAGCAAGAACCAAGTACTCATCAACAGTTTAGTAAAGGCACTTCTCGGCACAACCGAGAAGTGATGTAGTGGAAGCTTTGCTGTTCTAAGAGAAAGTACTGGTCAATTATAAAATCATTCAATTGTTGTTGCTTGTATCTATTTCACCAAATTGTCATCAGCATCTTCGTAATGGTCTTTTGTGAAGAAAATGCGAGTAATGCCTTTTGTTTGAATCTTGATGCGCTTGATGAAACTTTTAAAAAGCGAATCTGATGATAGTGTACCATAGCCGGTAATTGCACGTGCTTTGCGGTTGTAGATAAAGGCGATACGGCCGTATTTCTTCAGGCATAATGCCATCGAACCGTCTTCTCCTCTGATGATATCTACACGATATTCCTCTTGGCGAGCGTAATCGGCATTATAGGCAAATACAAGGCCGCGGACGCTTAGCTCTGGTCGTTTGAAGTGCTGTATATATAAAAAGAGGTCGCGACATGTCTCAAAGAGTTTAAGACCAATCCATGAATGGTTTTCATCAGGAAAATAACTCCACAACGAACTGACACAGGATACATCAGGTTTTAATAGCTCCTCCAACATGATGTCAAAATAGTGTGGTGGATAGATGGTGTCAGAATCTATATCGAAATAGTATTTGCCTTTTGAGTGTTGCAGACCGCAGCGGCGTGCATAGCCACAGCTATGCTGATATTCGGTGTAATATGGTATGCCTGATGTCTCGAAAATTTCTGCAGTACGGTCTTTCGAATCGTTGTCAACGCCAATGATTTCTACAGGATACTTGCATTTTATCTCGCTAAGAGCCCAAAGACAAGCCTGTAGGTGTTGTTCTTCGTTATAGGCAATGACCACAATCGAAGCAAGTGGTTTCTCGCTTTGCAATGCAGCCAACCTTTCTCTTGTTTCGCTGATGATGTCGTTAGATACTTCGTTGAAGTTCTTTCCGTATATTGATAGATATTTCGAATACCATGCCATTGGAGTGTTGTTTTTAGGTTTTTGTTCCACAAAGATAATGGATATTGATGATAATCGCAAGTTTTTCTTCTAAGAATATATGTATTTGCTACTATTTTTTTTGTTCTTATAAAGAAAAGCCATTGTTTTTTAGGGTCTAAAAACAGTATAATGCTGATTAGATCTATCGTTATATTCATGTACAATCACATAAGATTTAACTGAGGCTTATAGAAAATAGTTGACTATTGTTTTCTTTTCTCATTTATTTTTCTTAACTTTGCCTCGTCGTAGCGCTTATGCTAATAAATACTATTAAGACCTGTGCTTCGACCGATAATGACTTCCAACCCAAAACTACGAAATTAGAAACACATGCTTGACCTATCCATCATCATACCCGTTTATAATGTTGAAGCCTACATCGAAGAATGTCTGGCTTCGGTAGTAGCCCAATCAGATGCAAAGGCTAATATCGAGTGCATCATCGTTGACGACTGTTCGCCCGATGGCAGTATGGATATCATTCGGCGCTTTGTGGATAACTATCAGGGTGCTGTTCAGTTTCGTATGCTTCGTCACGAAGTGAACCGCGGAATATCTGCTGCGCGCAATACGGGTGTAGAAGCGGCAACGGGCGATTATGTGTTTTTTATCGATTCCGACGACTATTTGATGGAACATGGTCTGAAAACGTTGGTTGATGGGTTGTTGGCAAATCCTGACGCAGACGTTGTACAGGGTAATAGTTTGTTTTTAGACAAGAAAGCATATAGCAAGAGACAAGAGCCTATAGTATTGTTATCTAAAAAAGAACGACTTGGCGCTTTGGTAAATCTTATTTTTCCTGTCAACCCATGGAACCGACTGATAAGGCGGAATTTGCTCATAAATAATCATATTTATTTTGTTGAGGGTATCATTTTTGAAGACTATCCTTGGAGTTATCAATTGATGGATGTAGCCCAAAAAGTGTTGGTGTTGCCACAAGTTACCTATTACTATCGCCCTAATGCTAATTCTATCATGCACTCAAGACAATTAAAAATAGGCAAAACAATTTATTGCTGGGATGTTATTTTGACAACCATGCTCAAGCAGGAGCGCAATATTCGGGGATGTCTGTTGGTCAATGTCTTCTCCCGATTGTTGGAGATACAAGATATGATAGATCAGCATGGTTGCTCTGAGGAAGAGTTACAAGCTTTCCGCCGTCTGCGCATTCGGTTGCTTAAGAATATCATTAGCCACGGACGCCCATTATTGTTGCTGTTCTCGCTGACTATTTTCAAACCGTTCTACCACATCTATTCATTCCATTTCGTTCGCAGAAAATATCATATATTGGAGCGCATAATGCTTGCATTGGAACTGATGATTGACCGGTTGAAATGGTAGTGGGGTGAGACTATGATAAGTTGCTGAACCTTTCGGGATGGAAGATTTGATTGGTCTGAAACTGCTGCTTTTGTAATATTTGCAGCCTTCGGGATGTGTTCGGGATGTGTTTGAAAAAAGTTTGGCTATTATTCTCTTTTCTTATTTATTTTTCTTAACTTTGCCTTGTCGTAGCGCTTATACTGATAAATATTATCAAGACCTGTGCTTCGACCGATAATAACTTACAACCCAAAACTACGAATAAAGGAATACATGTTAACCATATCCATTATCATACCCGTCTATAAAGTAGAGGCATATATCGAAGAATGTCTGGCTTCGGTAGTAGCCCAATCAGATGCAAAGGCTAATATCGAGTGTATCATCGTTGACGACTGTTCGCCCGATGGGAGTATGGATATCGTTCGGCGCTTTGTGGATAACTATCAGGGAGCTGTTCAGTTTCGTTTACTTCGTCACGAAGTGAACCGCGGATTGTCTGCTGCACGCAATACGGGTATTGATGCCGCAACGGGCGATTATCTGCTTTTTGTCGATTCCGACGATTATCTCTCTGCCGACTGTCTTTCAACTTTGGTGTCGGGCTTCGATCTTTGTCCTGGGGCAGATGTGGTTCAAGCCAACAATCTGTGGGGCGTAGGACTGAAATCATTGTGGTATCATACCTCTCGTCCCTATGTGTTGACTGGTGGACAAGCATGTGTGGAGGCAATATTGTTTGATCGCATTCCCATCATGGCATGGAACAAACTCGTCAACCGCCAGTTTATCTTGTCTCATCAGCTGTATTTCATAGAAGGCATTATCCATGAAGACAATCCATGGACTTATCAACTTTTGTCTGAGGTTTCTACCGTGGTGGTACTGCCCCAGGTTACTTATTATTATCGCCATGTAACCACTTCTATTACCCAAGACAAGGTGGCGAATCTTGTAAAGCGACTACGCAGTTTTCAGATTATCATTGACCATGTTATGAATTTGAAACAGGTTCGGCCAACTGGAATGTTGCTTTATGTGTTCCCAGCTTTGTTGAAAGACAAGCATCTGATTTATCAGGTGGCATGTCCTGAAGATGCAAAACAAGCCATGCGTGATGTTGAAAAGCAACTATTTGCAACAGCCAAGACTCTCAAGCGCCCCATTATGCTGCTTTTCTTCCTGACTATATGCAGACCGATGAGCCATATTTATCGTATTCGTTTTGTACGCTCACACTTCCAAAATATCAAAAAGGTTGTGGATAAATTTGAGTTGATGATTGATAGATTGGTGTATAAATCATAGTTGACTTGCGCGAGAGCATGAGCATCGCGACCACTATGTGATGGGCGACAGATATATGCCAAACGCTTGTAAGGCGAAAGGGTGGGGTGATAATTGCTCCAGAAATTTAGTTTTCATGAAATATTCGACCACTCGACCACAGGCGTCTGCATCTCGCTGTCAATCACTCTCTTACAGGCGTGGTCGATTCCTGTAATTCAGAATTTACGACCACACTTCGACCACACTTATTGGTAAGCGTATCCGCGATGTTTGTATATGTCCGTCAACAATAACAATTGTTACTCAGAAATAAAAGAGAGTGCTGTTTCTTAGATAACGTTTTGCCACTTGTTGCCAAATGTTTGGCAAAAGTATTGTCCAACGTTTGGCAAAAGTCTTTTCAATGTTTGACAAAAGTATTGTCCAACGTTTGGCAAAAGTCTTTTCAACGTTTGACAAAGGTATTATCCAACGTTTGATAAAAGTGTTATCCAACGTTTGATAAAGGTGTTATCCAACGTTTGACAAAAGTGTTATCCAACGTTTGATAAAAGTATTATCCTGCGTTGGATAAAAGCGTAATAATCATCATGCCTCCGCTTAGGCATCGATAAGGATTATTTGCTTAGCAGTTTCATGTTGATAAGCGATGGCAATAAGTGTGGTCGAGTGGTCAAAATTTTCCAGAAAACTAAAATAGCTGTGTGCTGATAAATCAACCCAAACGTTATGTCTGTCCATATATAGGTTGTAGAATATTGCACAACTATGTACTATAGCACAAACTTCTATAGCCACATTCCTATTGATAGAATCATCCTATGCGCAGATAACAATAAATAGGACTGGATTCCATTTATGGGAATCCGGTCCTTCTGGTTATGGATAAACAAGTATTCTGTTATCCTGTCTTTCCGCATATCGGAAATATTGGTATAGAGACAACAGACTATTTTTTCTTGGGCTTCTGAGAGAACCGGTAGCTGATGGTCAGAAGCGCATAACGGCGCATGGAGTTGGTCCACGTCTCGGTGCGCCCCTGCGCATTTATTGCGTAGCGGAGGTTGTTCACTTGTCCGAGAAGGTCGTAGCCACGAAGTTTTATCACCCATTGGCCTTTATGAATCGATTTTGTGAGGGCTGCATCCCAATAGAGACGGTTGTCGTTCATCTCGTTGTCGGCATATCCGCGATGGCTGTTCATAGTGAGATCGGTCTCAAAGGTGAGTTGCCAAGGCAGTTTGTAAGTGCCGTTGAAACCGTATGAGAAATCCCAAATGTCGGTGGGCTGATCGCCTATCGTTATGTTGCGATGGATGTTGCGATAGGTCATTTCGCCTTTGATGCGGAATGAGAATGCGCCTTTCTGAAAGCTTAAATTGGGCTTGTATCGTATATAGAGGTTTTCCACTCTACTGCGTTGAGGCTGTTGCGTAGATTCCGCAGACTGTATGGTTGCAAAACCTGTACTCTTCTCATAAGCCAGTCGTAGTGTGTTGTCCACGTGCCAGAACTTGCGCTTGCCGATGGCGCGACTCCACGATAACTTTGTTCCAAGTTTCCAGTTACCGCTACCGATGTTTTCAGGCCGATAAGTACGAATGCCAGTATTGAGGTCGTAAGTGTAACTTTGACTTCTTGCGTTGTGTACCAAGGTTCCATCTGCGCTAATGTTGATGTTCTGGTCAATACTGTCGCAGCGTAGTGAGTATTCAGCACTAAAGCGATGTTCTTGTGATGTTTTCAGGTTGGGATTGCCGAGAAAGATGTTCAGCGGGTCGCTGGTAATGGGACGGTCGATGAGATCTGTAATACCAGGAGTTGATGACCGCATATTATACAGTATGTTGAACCTATACGACCTATCCCGGCTATTGAGGAAAAGAAAAACATTGGGTGTCAGTAGTGTGTAATGGCGTGTGGTGCTCGTTGTTAGTGGTACACTCGTGTAGTCCATACGTTGCCGTTGGAAATTGGCATCGAATGAAGGATACAAGCCTATATAGTTGTGTTCGGTTTCTTTGTATATCCTCATGCTGAGCCCCACAGTTTTGTCCATTGTCTGTGTGCGTTGGTCGTAGCTGTTCTGTTGGTCAAACAGATAGTCGATGCTGTCGCGCAGATATTCGTGGCAGTCTCATAGTGATGGGCATGTGCTGCCTTTTTCAAATAGATGGTCGGCACATTGGTGTAATAGGTTCGTCGGCTATATTTCTTTATCGTATAAGGTGTGAACGATGTTTCGTAATTCGGATGTTCCACCTTAATAATATAGTCAGCAGGAGTGCGACTCATTTTAAAATAGTAGCGTGTGGAAGCAGCTCCACGTCCTACACCGAAGGTATATGATTGCTGTTTCTGCACTTTGATGGTGTCCACCACAGTGGAGTCCGTTCTCATGAGTGTGACAAAGGCATCGGGAATGGCTGCTTTCGTAAATCCGTCTGCCACATACCCCATGACGAAAATGGAGTCTTTGCTGATGTTTTGCGCATATCCCGTTGTTGCAATCATAACGAGCAGTAGGGCGATGATGGTCTTTTTGAACATGACTGTCTGTAGGAGTCGTATTTAAATAATATATGCAAATAGTCTTAGGATAATGAGACGGTTATCGCCTTTTGTTCCTCTTTATACGGGGATGGCGTGTCTTGTCATTTTTCATATGAGGCAGATCGCCTGTGCGTGTCAGTTTGAAGTCGGTGGCAGAGAACCACTTAGCACGATAGGGGTGGCCCGTGAAGCCCTCGTCGGTAGAAACTCCATAGGTAATAGAGTCGCCAGTTACCACGATGTTGTCTATGCTGACGATAGACCAACCATAACCTTTGCAGATACGTTTCAGCTTCTTTTTGTTATCTTGATGTAAATCTGTCAAGACAAACTTCATGCCCTTAATATCAACTTCTTTAGTGCTTTCGTCGATGCCCACGTCATTGAGAGAGTCGCTTGCCAGCATGTGGCTCAACTCTTTCTTTATTTGTGCAGCCAGTTCACCCCCTCTGTTGCCATAGGCAGGAATGGTTGCCAGCATCTTATTGTCGCCAATGGCATAGACAAACGAACCGGGGCCCTCGGCGCGAGCAATACAGTCGAGGCGGTAGATGCCGGGCTCTACTGCCTGTTTGCGTTCCACTTGGTATATTGCGCGACACTCATCATTATAGGTGTCAAGGTATCTCACACTTTTATTACCGTCGAAATACTCACCATGTGCAGTATAGTGGGCACAGTCTTCTGCCTTAATCAGATTCCATTCGCCATGGCGCATAAAGTCCATATCGTTATCGTCCATCAGTACGTCTTGATAGATATGGGTATGGAAATACTCTTTGGTTCGTTGTTCATGGCGGAATTTCGCCATCGAAATGCTACAGGGTATTATACTGCAGAGGGCAACAATCCATAGCAAAATCCATGCGATGCGCTGTGCTATGCCCATTGGCTGAACCTTTTTCGATAGCGAGAGAAGCATGTGGACGATAGCATATATGGGTATGAGCAACATCATAAACAGAGAGAATACGAAAATGATGAGTATCATCGGATTAGTCTCATACAGTTCTGCCAGTCCCATGGCTTGCAAATTGAATGGCATATAACTGTTGACGGGGAATGTCAGGGCCGATACCAAGACAACTAAAGCAAACAGAAAACCGCAGAACAGAATGATGGCTACGATGGAGGCGATGCCCACGAAGAATCCGAACAGAATCTTTAAAATAATGGCGAAAAGACTGCGAAACAGATTCGGCTGATGGTTAGTACTCTGATCTTTATCTACCACAATGTCTGCCAAATGTTGTGGTGTGACAGCCTTTCCTTCCATCTGCAATAATTGTTCAGGCGTTCTTGCTTCAGGCAATATGATGGCCAAAACGATGTAAATAATAATACCAACGCCATAAAAAGCCGAGAATAAGACCGTCAGCAGCCGCCAGATGACAGGGTCGGTGTCGGTATATTTAGCCAATCCAGAGAGGACGCCAGCAACCATTTTATCGTTGGGGTTGCGGAATAGCTTCTTTCCGGAAGTTCTTTTGCGTACATTGTCATACACACCTTGTGCAGCTGAGTTGAAAGAATCAAACTTGTGTGCTTTATCGCTTTTGTCGCTTTCTTCGTTCTCTGTCAGCTGTTCTGGTTCGCCAATACGGCTGATGATGGCTTTCACGTGGTCGATAGTGATAGCCTCGTTGCCCTGTTCGCGAAGTTCAGTAAACAATTCTGCAATACGTGCTTCGATGTCATCGACAATCTCGTCGCCACCTTCCGACTTACCGAAAGAATGGCGTAACGACTCTATGTAGTGTTGTAACAGCTCGTAGGCATCTTCATCTATCTGAAAGAGACGCCCACAAAGATTGATGGTAATGTTCTTTTTCATTTTGCTTCTAAAAGATTGGGGTGATTGTTTTTAAGATAATTGATAGTGCCTGAGAGTTCTGCCCAAGCGAGATCGAGGCCTTCGAGAAATTTTTCACCCTCAGGACTGAGAGCATAGTATTTGCGTGGAGGTCCCTGGTTTGATTCCTGCCATTGATATTGCAGGAGTCCATCATTCTTCAAACGAGTCAGCAAAGGGTAGAGTGTCCCTTCCACCACAAGCAATTCTGCCTGTTTCAGTTGCTGAATAATATCGCTGGCGTACGATGGACGGCGCTTCAGAAGTAGCAGTACGCAGAACTCCAACATACCTTTTCGCATCTGTGATTTCGCATTCTCTATGTTCATACTATATTGCGTTTATATGATTTCGAATGCAAAGTTAGGCAAAATATTAGTACCTTGCAATACAAAGTACTATGATGATGCGAAGAATTATGATATATTAACAGTTTGTGTGTAGCGGAAATAATAAGAACATAGTAAAGAAACATAGAATATTCTCTATAAAAATGTATAATGTTCGGGTGTTATTCATATTTTTTTCGTAACTTTGCACAAAATTGTACGTAAACGAAACAATGAAACATATAAGAAACTTCTGCATTATTGCCCATATTGATCATGGCAAGTCAACACTGGCTGACAGAATGCTTGAATATACAAAGACCATTCAGATTACTGGTGGTCAGATGCTTGATGATATGGATTTGGAGCGAGAGCGTGGTATAACGATCAAGAGCCATGCAATCCAAATGGAATATTCGCATGGCGGAGAGCAATATGTGCTCAATTTGATTGATACTCCAGGACACGTCGATTTCTCTTATGAGGTATCGCGATCTATTGCCGCGTGCGAGGGCGCTCTACTTGTGGTAGATGCTACACAGGGTGTGCAGGCACAGACCATTTCAAACCTCTATATGGCTATTGACCATAATCTGGAGATTATTCCCGTCATCAATAAAATAGATATGCCTTCGGCTATGCCCGATGAGGTGGAAGACGAAATTGTTGATCTCATTGGTTGTGACCCAGAAGATATTATCCGTGCAAGCGGAAAAACAGGTGAAGGAGTACAGCAGATTCTCGACGCTGTAGTGGAACGTATTCCCCATCCGCAAGGCGATGCCGATGCACCATTACAGGCTTTGATCTTCGATTCGGTGTTTAATTCCTTCCGTGGCATTATTGCCTATTTCAAGATTGAAAACGGTGTTATCCGTCAAGGTGATAAAGTGAAATTCTTTAATACTGGTATGGAATATGAAGCCGATGAGGTAGGTGTGCTCAAAATGGACATGATACCACGCAACGAATTGCGTACCGGTGATGTGGGCTATATCATCAGTGGCATTAAAGACTCTAAAGAGGTGAAGGTCGGCGATACCATTACTCATGTGGCACGTCCTTGCGAAAAGGCTATTGCCGGATTCCAGGAAGTGAAACCCATGGTGTTTGCGGGTGTCTATCCCATTGATCCAACTGACTATGAGAACTTGCGTGCCTCTCTTGAGAAACTGCAGTTGAACGATGCCTCACTTACCTTTATGCCTGAGACCTCCATTGCCCTTGGCTTTGGATTCCGTTGCGGATTCCTCGGTTTGTTGCACATGGAGATTGTACAGGAGCGTCTCGACCGCGAGTTCAATATGGATGTTATCACCACAGTGCCCAACGTAACCTATATGTGCTACGATAAGCAGGGGGGAGTGAAAGAGGTGCACAACCCATCGGGATTGCCTGAACCTACGCTCATCGACCATATCGAAGAGCCCTATATCCGTGCTTCAATCATCACTGCTGCCGACTATATCGGCCCTATCATGACGCTTTGTCTCGATAAACGTGGTGAACTGATAGACCAGCAGTATGTCAGTGGTAATCGTGTGGAACTGCATTTCATGTTGCCATTGGGAGAAATCGTTATCGACTTCTATGACAAACTCAAGTCTATCTCTAAGGGTTATGCCTCATTCGACTATCATGTAGATTGTTTCCGACCTTCCAAACTGGCGAAACTTGACATCTTGCTCAATGGTGAACCAGTCGATGCACTCTCAACGCTGACCCATCAGGATAATGCCGTATCCTTTGGACGACGTATGTGTGAGAAACTTAAGGAACTTATTCCTCGTCAACAGTTTGATATTGCCATTCAGGCAGCCATCGGAGCCAAGATTGTTGCCCGCGAAACCATTAAGTGTGTGCGCAAGGATGTGACAGCTAAATGTTACGGAGGCGACGTGAGCCGAAAACGCAAACTGCTTGAAAAACAGAAGAAAGGAAAGAAACGCATGAAACAAATTGGCAATGTGGAAGTGCCACAGAAAGCTTTCCTTGCTGTGCTGAAGTTAGACTAACTAACGAACAAATAAAAATCTTAACTCATATAATAAAAGCCAAAAACGATGACTAATATTGGACTGACGCCACGTGATGTGGCTCGTGAACTGGCACGTCGATACAGTACGATGACACATGACGAACTCGATATGCTGGAAGGTATATTGGTTCCAATGAAATTTCAGAAGGGTGAATACATTCTGCGCGAAGGGGAGGTATGCAAAAATATCTTCTGGATTGTCAAGGGACTGGTGCGACAGTTCTATCATAAAAATGGTAAAGAGTTGACCGAATATATGGCAACAGAAAACACAATCTGTATGGCTATCGAAAGTTTGTTTCATGAGGAACCGTCGAAACAGCAGATTGTTGCTCTTGAACCCACTATCATCTATGCATTGCCAAAGGTTGCGCTTGAGCAAGAGGCTATTAAGAATGTCAATATTCAGATGCTCTATCGTAAGATATTGGAAGAGTCGCTCATCATCTCTCAGAAGCATGCAGATATGCTGCGCTTCGAGACTGCACAGGACCGTTATGCCAAGTTGGTGAAGGAAAGTCCGCAATTGGTACTACGCGCTCCATTGGTCTATATCGCGAGTTATTTGCAGATGACTCCAGAGACCTTGAGTCGTGTTCGTACATCGGCCTTGCTGTAATCAACCGGCAACACCCATATGGAGTTAATCCTCTGAATAGCCATCCTGTCGAAGCCCTGTCATTATATCAATGATGGGGCTCCGGCTATTTAATCAAAATCGATTATTTGGTTGTAACCCAATCGGGCTGATACTGTTTGGGAATATATAAACATGTTGATTTACAGTTCGCACGTGCGCGTACATTATATATATAATAAATCATACGCCAAGCTGTCTGCAAGCTATTATTGCATTGTTTTCCTGCTTTGTTGCTTTCTTTATATGCGTATATCAATAGGGTATTGTGACGTAAAGATATGACGTGTTTTGATTTTTATAGATTAAAATGTATGTTTTTTTTTGGCAATAACACGAGAATAGTGTATATTTGCAAGCGGTTAGACCTCTCTATAGATATTCATTATATGAAACTTATACCAGCTTATAAATTTCTGATGTATCCTGTTGCCCGTACATTCAGACTGGCACTCTTTCTGCTTGTCGCTATAGTTGTGGGTTGTGGAAAACCTGATAAAAAGTTTGTAATAGCTGTATCTCAATGTTCAGAAGATGTTTGGCGCGACAAACTCAACGAAGAATTGAAAACGGGAGAGTATCTCAATGATTCCATTATGGTGAAACTTGCTTCATCCAACGATGACAATGTATTGCAGAATAAGCAAATCAACCAGTTTGTTGATGAAGGCGTGGATTTGTTGATTGTTTCACCAAATCAGTTGAGTGCCATATCAAAGGCTGTAGAACGTGCCTATGACAGAGGTATTCCTGTTATTCTATATGACCGCAAAACCAATTCCGACAAATATACCGCATTCATCGGGTGTGACAATTATGTTATTGGCAAGTCGATGGGTACTTTCATCGCACAACAGCTTCATGGCAAGGGGCGCATCGTGGAAATCCGAGGATCGGAGGGTTCTTCACCTGCCATAGAGCGTCATCGTGGTTTTATGGATGCTGTCAAACACTATCCTGATATTCATCTTGTAGCCTCAGAAGGTGGTGATTGGAAGGAAGAAAGTGGTATAAAGGCCATGAAACGTATTCTCCAACAGACACAGAATTTCGATTATGTGTTTGCTCATAACGACCGATTGGCATGGGGGGCCTATGTGGCAGCCAGACAAATGGGCGTTAACCGCAATTATAAATATACTGGTGTGGATGGCATGGCTACCGAAGGCGGAGGCTTGGAATTGGTGCGCGATGGTGTGTTTGAAGCATCCTATCTCTATCCCACCAAAGGCGATGAGGTCATTGCATTGGCTTTGACGATACTAAACCATCAACCTTATCAGCGTGATAATTACCTAAGCTCTTCCATCATTACTAAAGCAAATGCCGAACTCACCCTTATGGAGGCAAGAGATGCCGAACGGCAAACGCACAAACTAAGAACGCTCCACCATCAAGTAGATAAATATCTATCGGATTATAATGCCCAAAAGGTTCTGTTGATGAGCTTGGGACTTTTCCTACTGGTATGTATTATTGCTGCTACGTTGATATTCAGAAGTTATATTGTCAAGACTCGACTCAATGAGAAACTTGCCAATGCCAATGATGAATTGAAGCGCATGAATGGGGAATTGGAAGATAAGAACGATGAACTGAAACGACTCAACGATGAGGTGATGGAGTTGACCCATTCGCGCTTGGTATTCTTTACCAATATCAGTCATGAACTCCGTACACCATTGACTTTGATAGCTGATCCGGTGGAAATGTTGCTTGATGATCACAATATCAAGGGACGTAGTAGGGAACTACTTGGTATGGTGAAGCGCAACGCATTGGCATTACAGCAACTCGTAGGTTCTATTCTCGATTTCCGAAAGATACAAAATGGAAAAATGACATTGACGCTCAATCGTTTCAATATTGTAGAGGCTATGACCTTATGGGTTGATGACTTCCGACTGACGGCAGAGCGCAAGAATATCCAACTCCACTTCAACACCGAAGGCTTTAAAGCTTCACCGACCATCATTGCCGATAAAGAGAAAGTGGCACGTATAGTATTCAATCTCCTGAGTAATGCCTTGAAATATACCCCGTCTGGTGGCAACATATTTGTTTCGCTTTGTGATGCAGAAACTCCTGATGCATTGCGCATCGATGTGAAAGATACAGGAAAGGGCATTGCACGTGAAGAGGTAACGCAGGTATTTGAACGTTTCTTCCAAGCCCAGGGTGCCGCCAGCGGTACAGGCATAGGATTGGCATTGGTCAAATCCTTTGTGGAATTGCATCATGGTGAAGTATGGGTGGAGAGTGAAAGTGGCAAGGGTGCCGACTTTATTGTGGTTCTGCCTCTTACCCAAGAAGGTGAAGTGGAACCAGAAGAGTCAGAAGGTAACATAGCTGTTGATGAGAGTAGCATGCAGTATATTGATGACGGAGACAAACTGCAGGGCAAGGTTCAGCAATTGGTAAATCCCGATACCGACCGTCCCACATTATTAATTATAGACGACAATAATGACATCCGTCAGTATGAACGTACTTTGTTGCAGGACGATTACTTTGTATTGGAAGCAGCTGATGGCAAGGAAGGTCTTGATGTGGCAATAAAGGAAGTACCCGATTTAGTAGTATGCGATGTGATGATGCCCGTTATGGACGGTCTCGAATTTACCGAACGTTTGAAGACCAATACTGCTACATCGCATATTCCCGTCATCATGCTGACAGCAAAGAATCTGGAAGAACAGCGAGCAGAGGGTTATGAGCATGGGGCAGACTCCTATATCACCAAGCCATTCCATAGTAAGGTGCTTCTTGCTCGTATCAACAATCTGTTGAAGCAACGCCGATTGTTGAAGTCGCTGTTCAAGGATATTACGCAGGCCGATGAACAGACGATAGACCAATCGTCCATGGATGATCGCGATAAACAGTTTATGAAACAGTTGCACCATATTATTCAGTCAAATCTCTCGCGCAGTGAGTTTGGTGTTGAAGATATTGGTAGGGAAATCGGTTTGAGCCGTGTACAACTTTATCGCAAGGTGAAGGCCATGACAGGTTCTTCGGTTGTTGACCTGATGCGCAAGGCAAGGCTCTATAAGGCCAAGCGCCTCTTGGAGAGTCGTAGCATGAGTATAGCAGAAGTTGCCTATGAAGTAGGTTTCTCAGCACCGTCTTATTTCACCAAATGTTTCAAAGATGAATATGGTATGTTACCTGGTGAAGTAGGGTAGGGTTGGTTGTAACTATATGAAAACCATGCATTAAAGTTGGTATTTAATGATAAAAATCGTTCATGGACTAATAAAAATGTTACCATGAACGATTTTTTGTATCCGATGAAATGATTTTTATGTACGGTGTTCTATTCGTATCGTAAATTTGCAGCAGAAATCAAACAACAATGCTAACAATAAAAAACGTAACGATTATGAACACCTTATTCAATGGTAAATTTGCAACCGTCACAGTGCTTACAATTTCATTATTAAATGTAGCGGCAGTTTTTGCGCAAGACGACAATGCCAATGCCAAAGAGGAAGGCAACCGCAATGTAATGCTCAATGCTGCCAGTGCTAATGGTCCACGTGAGATTCAAATCGGACTTCCCTCTGCCGATGTCAATGTGTTGGAGAACGGTTTGCCTGTCACCTATGCCACCAATCCCCATTCAGTTAACACTATTTGGCGCGGTGATGCCAGTTTGAGTCACCAAGGATTGCTCAAAATAGCCGAAACAGCCATCACCACCGGTAATATCGGTTATGCAGTCAATTCATTTACCCAGAAGGGACAAAAGGGATTCAATGGTACGTTGAACTATAAGAGCAACCATTTCGGACTGCAAGAATTCTCTTTGAATATGAATGGCGACTTGGGTAAAGACTGGTACTATAGTATGAATATGTATCAGGATTTCGATCCGGGAACCTTCAAAATCAAATCCACTCCTTATCAAGACCGCACTCAAATCTATAAGGCACTCCTTACTAAACGCTATAACGGCAACCGTGGTGAATTTACCGCTATGTACAAATATGCCAACAGCCATAATGTATATAACTATGCCACTCAGAGTGCTTCCTTTGTCTATGTGGGTGATGGCAGCGTGAAAGAGTATGGCAAATTCAAACTCGGTACTACTTCTTATCTTCCCACAGATAACAATATGACCTATCGCAATATGCGTACAGGAGAGTTGGAACAGACCACACTCTACGATGCTTGCTTGAATAAAGCCAGTGAGGTGACACTGATGAACACTTATCGGTTTGACAATGGCTTGAATTGGAAGGCTACTTTGAAATATGACCACTCTCGTGGTGCCATGGTGTTTCAGACTCCTATGGCTATTATCGACTTGAAGAGCGATGACAACCAAGGCAGATATCAATATATGTATCGCGATATTGACGACAAGACTCAGGCCTACGACGGACAGTATGTCCAGACCCGCATGTCATGTCTCAATGCCGGAACCATCGACGAGGCTCTCTTTACTTCTGAACTTTCTAAGAAGTTCCGCAATTCAACCCTTCGATTGGGCATCAACGAGTGGTTTTATCATATCGACTATTGCTCAAACACAACCATGTACGATCAGAGCGTGCCAGCAGATGGCAGTTATGCCGTTCGTGTATGGGATGCCAACCAGCGCAACAGTTATTTCTATGACTTCAACAAGAACGCTTCAGAATATTATAAGGGAAGTGAAAATAAATTGGCACTCTATTTTACCCACGATTGGGATGTGACCAAGAAATTGAATCTCTACTATGGTGCTCGCTTGGAATGGCAGAAACTGAAGGGTGAGAATGCAGCAGTGAAGAATGCTCAGGGTGAGTTTGTCGGTCGTTTTGCTGACTATCATCTCGGTGCTACAGCCGCTGATGGAACCAAGATAGCTCCTGTAGATTTGAACTACAACTGGGTGAACTACGATTTCTCGCTGGCAGCAACTTATAAGTTGACCAATAAGTTTGGATTCACTGGCGATTTTACTTATATCGTGCAGCATCCTAAGTTTGAGGCATTCGCACCAGCAACATTGCCTAATACCGATAAGATCTCAGTGCCACTGGGACGTGCAGGAATCTATTATAACAATTCATGGTTGAGTCTGACCTCGTTGTTCTCATACATTTCAAAGACGAACAATAACTCAACGCTCAATTTGCAACATGGCAGTGAAATCAAGGCAGCACCTTTGGCATACGATATCCAGACTTGGGGCTGGACAACTGATGCAGTGGCTCATCCTTTCAAAGGATTTGATTTCCACTTCCTCTTCACTTATCAGAAACCTACCTACAAGAAGTTTGAAACCTCTGTAACTTTCAACGATGGCTATATTGGTACAATCAATGCCACAGGCAATATTGTTGCTGAGATTCCTCAGGTACTTATAGAATTGGATCCTAGCTATATGATAACCAAGAATATCAAGCTTTGGACCAGTTTCCGTTACTTCAGCAAGACCTATGCCAATATCAATGAGGCATATTACTTCAACGGTCACTGGGAAACCTTTGGCGGTATCAACTGGCAGGCCACCAAGCGCCTCGCACTTGGCTGTACAGTAGTAAACTTCCTCAATCAGACTGGTGCTAAAGGCAGTATTGCCGGTGCCGAACTTATTACCAAGGATGAAGCCAAGGGTATTAAGAATCAAATCATGACAGGTAGTTATCTCCGTCCATTTACTGTAGAATTCTCAGCATCGCTGAAATTCTAATCGCTTCAATCTTTATAACATTATCGACAGCCTCTGTATAGTATCACCCCATTAGTTGTCAGGCCCTAATTAGGATAACATAGATTCAGGATAACACAGATATTGATATCAATTACGTTAAACAGGATATGGTTGTAATGCATAAACACAAAAAAAAGAATATTCATATATAATACACCTTTCATACGGGTGACTGATTCGGGATGTTACTTATACAGAACTGTTGATAACACAAGAAAAACAGAAATCCAACGTTTATATAGTACAATCCTAAAATACTAACACAATGAGAACAAACAATTTCATCAAAGCATCTTGCCTGCTACTGATGGCATCTGCTTCTTCTGCTTTCGCACAGAAAATGAGTATCGAACATAAAGGTGACACCACTGTCATCAAGGTTGAAAACCCCACTAAGTATCTGCTGCTCCCCGTCCAGGAAGAAAAGGATGAAGCACAAGTGTTACTCGATACAGGTAGCAAGGATGATACTTGGATGGATGTGCGCCTGGCACAGAACGGTGCTGACTATTACGTGCCATTCGCCTTGGGTAAGGGAAAAACTGCAACGGTTAAGATTCTTGGTTTGAAGAAAGATGCTTTGGCTGTCAATCTGATGAAACTCAACGATACATTCGATACCACCAACACCGATTACTATCGTCCTTCTTATCATTTCACTCCGCTCTATGGCTGGATGAACGACCCCAACGGCATGGTCTATAAAGACGGTGAGTATCATCTCTACTTCCAGTATAACCCCTATGGAAGCAAGTGGGGCAATATGCACTGGGGACACGCAGTCAGCAAAGATCTCGTACATTGGGAACATCTCGCCCCAGCTATCGCCCGCGACAATATGGGCCATATTTTCTCAGGAAGTTCTGTCGTTGACAAGCGCAATACCGCAGGCTATGGCAAGGATGCCATCATAGCGCTTTATACTTCAGCAAGTGATAAAAACGGTCAGATTCAGTGCATGGCATACAGCACCGACAACGGTCGTACTTTCACCAAGTATGAAGGCAATCCTGTGTTGACACCATTCGATGGCTTGAAGGATTTCCGTGATCCGAAAGTGTTCTGGTATGAGAAAGGAAAGTGTTGGTACATGATCGTTTCTGCCGATAAAGAGACGCGTTTCTATAAATCAAAGAATCTCAAGAAGTGGGATTACGTCAGTGCCTTCGGCAAAAGTATGGGTCAGCAACCTTGTCAGTATGAGTGTCCCGACTTTTTCCAGTTGCCTGTCAATGGCGATAAGAAGAACAAGAAATGGGTGATGATTATGAATATCAACCCCGGTTGCTGGTTTGGCGGTAGTGCTACTGAGTATTTTGTTGGCGATTTCGATGGTAAAAACTTTATTTGTCCCGATGCTAACGATGTAAAATGGCTCGATTGGGGTAAGGATCATTATGCAACTGTTACCTTCTCAAACACGGGTGATAGAGTATTGGCGATGACCTGGATGAGCAACTGGCAGTATGCCAATCTCACTCCGTTCAAGCAGAATCGTGGTGCCAACGGTTTGCCAAGAGAGTTGAAACTCTATGAGATGAACGGCAAATACTATGTTTCAGAAGATGTTGCCCCTGAGGTTTATGCCTTGAGAAAGGATACTAAGGATATCGCTGATGCTACTGTGGCAGATGCCAAAGAATTGAAGAGTGCTGTTGCCAATATGGAAGGCGCCTTCGAGATTGAGGCTGATGTTACTCCTGATGCCAACGGTATTGCAGGTATTGAGATCTCAAATAACAAACGTGAGCGTACCCTGATCTATTTCGATATGAAGCAGGGCAAGGTAGTGATGGATCGAACCGAGAGTGGCTTGACCGACTTTGGCAAGCAGGCAAGTCCCCATGATATCGAATTAGCATGGGACAAGCAACTTGTTGCAGAAGGCAAACAACCAGTCCGCATCACCAATTCTATCAACTATAAGAACGATTTCTCCCTTGCCACATGGGCACCACTGACGCTATGCGAGGATGGCAAGACCACTTATCATGTTGATATCTTCGTAGATAAGTCATCTATCGAACTTTTTGTAGATGGCGGTCGCATTGCCATGACCAACCTTGTGTTCCCTGTTGAACCATACGAGAATGTGAAACTCTATAGCAAAGGCGGTAAGGCAGAATACAAGAATGTAAAGCTCCACAAGATTGCATTATAATGATTGTAGCACTATAAACATCAAAAAGCAATGGTCTTCCCTAACTGGCAGACCATTGCTATAGAAAAATAAACAATGAATAAATCATCTAAGTTGACCCTTATCCCGGTGATGCTCTGTTTCTTCGCCATGGGATTTGTAGATCTGGTAGGCATTGCTTCTAACTATGTAAAAGAAGATCTCGACCTCAATGATGCTACTGCTAACCTGTTTCCTTCGCTGGTATTCTTCTGGTTTCTGATATTCTCCGTGCCTACAGGCATGTTGATGAATAAGATTGGACGCAAGCGCACTGTGCTGTTGTCGCTCATCGTGACTGCTGTGTCGCTACTGTTGCCTATCCTTGGCGAATCGTTCGAACTGATGTTGGTATCGTTTTCGCTGTTGGGCATTGGTAATGCACTGATGCAAACATCGCTCAACCCATTGGTTTCGGTGGTTGCCACCGGCAAACATCTGGCATCCACTCTGACTTTTGGCCAGTTTGTCAAAGCCATTGCGTCATTCCTTGCCCCATACATTGCCATGTGGGGTGCCATTGCCACCATCCCCACATTCGGTTTAGGTTGGCGTGTGCTCTTCCCCATTTATCTCGTCATCGGCATTGCTGCCACGGTATTTTTGGCAGGAACACCTATTGAGGAAGAAGAGATGGATGGTGGAGTTTCTGGTTTTGGTGAATGTTTTCGATTGTTGGGCAAACCCATTGTTCTGCTGTCGTTCATCGCCATCATGTGTCATGTGGGCATCGATGTGGGCACCAATACCACCGCACCAAAGATTCTGATAGAGCGTCTGCAATGGACATTGAATGAAGCAGCCATTGCCACCAGCCTTTATTTCATTTTCCGCACCATTGGTTGTTTCACCGGTTCATTCTTCCTTCGCATATTGAAACCACGTTTGTTTTTCGCCATTAGCATCGTGATGATGGCGCTGAGCATGATAGGCTTGTTCGTCGGCGAGAGCAAAATCATCCTTTATATCGCTATCGCTTTGGTAGGTTATGGCAACTCCAATGTCTTCTCCATCGTATTCTCCCAGGCCCTTTTGTCAGTTCCAGAGAAGAAAAACGAAGTGAGCGGTTTGATGATTATGGGCCTTTTCGGCGGTACTGTATTCCCACTCATCATGGGTTTTGCCAGCGATGCCGTAGGTCAGGTGGGTGCCGTTGCTGTCATGGCAGTGGGTGTTATCTATCTGTTCTCTTATATCAATAAGGTGGAAATGTAATAGCTTTGTTGAACTTTAAACAATAGAACATAAATTATGAATACTACTTTGAAGAAAAAATACTGTGTAGGATTGGGTGAAATCCTTTTCGATGTGCTTCCTACCGGATCACAATTGGGCGGTGCTCCTGCCAACTTTGCTTATCATGCTGGTCAGCATGGCTTGCCATCGGTAGCCGTTAGTGCTATTGGCAACGATGTTTTAGGCACTCAGGCTCTCCGCTTGTTGGATGAGAAACAGCTCAAACATGTATTGCCTGTGGTAGATTATCCCACAGGTACGGTACAGGTGGAACTTGACAAGGACGGCGTCCCCACTTATGACATCAAGCAAAATGTGGCATGGGACAATATTCCCTTTACCCACGACATTCGTGAGGTGGCAATAGGTTGTGGTGCCGTTTGTTGGGGATCGTTGGCACAGCGCAATACGGTCAGTCGTGATACCATTTACCGCTTTCTTGACTATACTCCAATGGATTGTCTGAAGATTTTTGATATCAATCTCCGTCAGAATTTCTATTCGAAAGAGGTGATTTGTGAGAGTTTGAAGCGTTGCAATGTTTTGAAGATCAACGATGAAGAACTTGTCACAATAGGTCGCATGTTTGGTTATCCCGGTCTTGATATCGAAAACAAATGCTGGTTGATACTCGGCAAATACGATCTCGATATGTTGGTATTGACGTGTGGCGTGAACGGCAGTTATGTGTTTACTCCTGGCAATCTGTCTTTCCAAGAAACTCCAAAGGTGGAGGTTGCTGATACTGTTGGTGCTGGCGACTCGTTTACAGGCACGTTCTGTGCATGTATTCTCAAGGGCATGAGTGTGCCCGAAGCCCATAAGCGTGCTGTTGAAGTGAGTGCTTATGTCTGCACCCAACAAGGTGCTATGCCGGAAATACCCCAAGAACTTTTAGGATAACACACAAACATAGTTAACGTGAGTTCGACGAAATATAAGTGTCTAAAAATTTGGTGATTAGCGAAAATTGTTGTAACTTTAAGGTGCTAAAAAATCAAAAGTTTACAAACAATAATCGCTATGATCACCGAGGACAAAGT